>JAOUOA010000531.1 GCA_029880625.1 Spirochaetia bacterium | reverse complement strand
TGATCTTGAAGAACGGCTGGAAATCCAGCAGCAGTTTAAATACTTCCCTGTTGCCCTCGGACAGATGGCTTCAAAGAAAACATTTACTCAATTCATTCACGGAAATGATTTTGAAATTGGACCGTTTAAGATTTCTACCATGCCTCTGTTTCATCCGGGAGGTTCCACTTCGTATAAAATTCATGCTGGCGGCAAGACCATGATTTTTGCAACGGATACTGAATTTTTCGGAGAAAATTTAAACGAGGAAATTTCTAAATCAGAACCTTTTTTTAAAGATGCAGATCTTCTTTTAATGGATGCCCAGTACAGTTATGAAGAAGCAGCTGCAAAGATCGGCTGGGGGCATACGTCTGTACAGATTGCAATCCAGTGTGCTCTGGCCTGGAATGTCGGCGAACTGGTTCTTACCCATCATGAACCGGCCTATAAAAATCAGAAAATTCATGAACTCCATAAAACACAGATCCAGTCCATGGAAAAAGAAATCGAGAATCACCATTTAAAAATCAGGACTGCCATCGAAGGAACAGAATACGTCCTGTAAATTCTGATCCGCTTTCAGGGCGGGAAATCCGGCAAATCAGAGAAAGACCGTAAAAAGGGTGAGAAACTGGTTCTGCAGCTTTCAACGCTGAGAAAAAACAGTGAAATCCTGGAAGATAAACTCAAAAAAGCCCGTGAGGAAGAAAAACGTCTGTTGAAAGAACTGAAAAATATTGGACAGCCGGAGCTTTTTGGAGTTTGAAAATATGAAAAGTAATAGACGCATTAAAAATAATTCCGCAAATTTACAAAAGAGACGAAATGAGCCGTAACAGCAAATTGTTAAAAAAGATATTGCTCGGCAGGTCTGATAATAATATTGATTTTTCTGAGCTTTGCGGTTTATTATCATTTCTTGGATTTGATGAAAGAATACGGAGCAGTCATCATATATTTACAAGAAATGATATTGCAGAAATTATCAATATACAATTGGCCGGTTCCAAGGCAAAGGCATATCAGGTAAAACAGATTCGTAATTTGATTTTGAAATACAATCTTGGAGAAGTTGATGAAAGCTGAACATAAATATGAGATGATAATATTCTGGAGCGAAGAGGATTCAGCTTATATTGTTGAAGTACCGGAACTTCCCGGCTGTATGGCTGACGGCTCAACCTATCAGGAAGCGGTAAAAAATGCCGAGATTGTAATTGATGAATGGATCCAGACGGCAAAAGAATTAAATCGTGAAATCCCGGTGCCGAAAGGACGATTGAATTTCGCCTGATTTTCCTCAAAGGTGTGCCGACACACTTTTCCCCTTCAGCCGCTCTTCGAATTTGCAATTCCCCTCTCTTTTTTTGAGCGTCCCCCGATACAATAAACTTCCGCCAGCAAGCCAGTTGGAATAATGAAAAAATCTGTGCCTCTACCTCTGTTTCCAGGTGATGTTAACATTTAAAAAGTAATTGGTGGCGGTTGCGGCGATGATTCCAAGCAAGTTGTTGAATATTTTTCGCAGAGCTTCGTCTGCAATGAGATCCGTAAAAAAACCGTTATTCTGAAATAATAGAAATACGCCGGTTTGAACAAGAAGGCCGACTATGCTGATGAGCTGAAAAAAGAAAAAACCGGAAATCATTGATTTCCCTTTGTGACGGTATTCGTAAAAAGTAATAAAATTATTCAGAATGTAATTGCTGAGAATCGAAATTTCAATTCCGAATAATACAGAAAAATAAAGAGGGTCAAGATTTCCAAGCATTCCCGTGTGGATCACGGGCAGACCCATCATTTCTCCGAGAAAAAATCCCCCCAGATTTACAAAGACGCCCGTGCTTCCTACTAAAGCGTAAAGAAGGAACTGATACGAAATAAATTTCCCGAAACGTATGTCATAAAGACTGATTAAAAAATTCCGGATGACAGAGCCGCTCAGTTTTGTTTCGCCGTACTGTCTTGTGCGGAAGGTAAATCCCGTTTCTTTAACCTTGATACCGGGATTTCTTCCTATAAACTCCATAAGGATCTTGAATCCTCTCGGATTGATTTTTTCTGCGGACTGATGAAATAGTTTCCTTGTAATGATAAAATATCCGCTCATGGGATCGTTGACAGGAACGGGAAGCATGATGCGGGTCAGAAGGGTGGCTGCCTTGCTCATGAACAGTCTGATCTTTGACCACTCGCCGTATCCGCCTCCTGAGACTGTACGGGAACCAACACAAATATCGCAGCCCCCTTTGCGCATTTCTTCAATCATGGAAGGGAGGATGGCCTCATCATGCTGCAGGTCTGCATCCATCACAGCAAAATAATCTCCCGATGCGGCGGACATGCCGCTTACCACAGCAGACGAAAGTCCTCTTTCGCTGATTCTGCGCATGACTCTGATTCGTGGATTTTTTTCTGCAAGTTTTTCTGCGGTCTCCCAGGTCAGGTCGGGGCTGTTGTCGTCTACGATAAGGATTTCATAGGTGTATTTGCTTAAAACGGTTTCCAGTTTTTTAATGAGGATGGGAATATTTTCCTTTTCATTGTAGGTTGGAATAATAACGGATACAGTCGGTTTTTCTTTCATGAAATAAACCAGGTTAAAGTTTCCCTGTTTATACCGCTTCATGTACGGCAATCCAGGCTAACTGACATGAGAGAATTTTCCTGAATAGAGTCAATCAATAAACGGCATGGCGCAGGGAATACAGAAGAGCTTTATTTAAGAATTAAAATACAGGTCTTCT
>JAOUOA010000530.1 GCA_029880625.1 Spirochaetia bacterium | reverse complement strand
CGGAAATTTCAACGACGTCTGCAATCATGCTTGCAGACATCTTAACAGCCAGTCTTCCGGCAAAATCGTTGGAGCGAACCGTATGGGGGAGAAGGACAATTTTTGCACCCTTTTCTTTTGCAACTTCATAAGCAATATTTGCAAACCCCTGCGGGCTGTAATCATTCAAAGAATGCTTGACGACAAGATCTGCTCCGCTGGACAGGAGTTCCGCAGCATGTTCATCGTTTCCTCCGATCAGAAGGGCAATTACCTCGCCTCCAAGAGACCGAGCTGCGGATAAAATTTCTTTGGAAACTTTTTTCAGGTCACCGTTTTTTAATTCTGCTACTGCAATTACTGACATACCATTCTCCTTGGATTAAATAACCTTTGCTTCATCACGAAGCGCCTTGACCAATTCTGCTGCTTTTTCTGCGGGAGATGCACCGTCAATGATTCTGCCAGCAGGACGGGGAGGCGGAAGTTCCAGAGAAACAACTTCAACTTTTACAGCTCCAGATGCATAATCTTCAGCAGGTTTTGTATCGATGGGCTTTTTCTTTGCCGCCATAATTCCTTTTAAATTAGGATATCTTGGTGAATTTAGATTTTTTGCAGCAGTTATCACGACAGGAGTTTTGGACTCCATTTTAGCAGTTCCGCCTTCAACTTCACGTTTAACCTGAACAGAATCGCCCTCTACAGTAATTTCAACAGCATTATTGATATTTGGGCATCCAAGATACTCTGCAATCATCGCAGGAACCATCGAAGACTGTGAATCAATTGCAATGTGACCGGTCAGGATCAGATCAGGTGATTCTGCTTTCAGATAATTTCCAAGAACGGCAGCTGCCAGGGAAATATCAAGAGGGCTCGTCGCATCATCTTTCAGATGAACCACATAGTCAGCGCCGAATGCATAAGCAGTTCGCAACGCTTCCACAACTCTGTCCGGCCCCAGAGATACAGCGGTAATGGTTGAATTCCCTCCGGCCTGCTCCTTTATCTTCAAGGCTCCCTCGATAGCATGTTCATCGAAAGGGGATATAATCCATTTAATCCCTGACTCACTGATGGAATTTCCAGAAACCTTTATGCTGGTTTCTGTATCAGGGACCTGTTTTACTAAAACAAATATTTTCATGTAAGAAACGCTCCTGTTTATGATTCATGATAAAATTAAAATAACCTGAATCCTGTATTTTATAAAAGCTATTTTTAAATTCAATTCAATAATTTTGAACAGAAAGATCAATCCATAATTGATTTGTCAATCAGGACGAATCCCTGGATAAAGTCTCTGAAACAATTGTATGCTCCAGAGGACAGATACAATTAACACAAGAAAGTTCGCATCCGATTTTAAAAAAAATGCAAAGCCTGTGAACGGAACAAAAAGATGAAGAGAAATTAGACACATTAAATTTTCATAAGAAGCTGATTTTGTACTTTCATCAAAAATGGATCTGACCCTGCTTCTATGGTATAAAAGATATGAGTTTTCTCCGGAAGACTTGAAATCAAAAAAGATGCGTACAAAAAGAATAATGAAAGCTGCAAGATTGATTCCTGCCGCTGTTATAAAGAAAAAGGACATTTCAGGACATGATTTTTCTGTTAAAACCACTTTCAAGCATTTCTTTTTAAAAGAAAAAAGCTCCGGTAATCAATACCGGAGCAAGGTATCTGAGAAAAAATTAGACCGACAGCTCATTGCAGAATTGAAATTTTCATTAATCTGAAAAGATTTATGGATTCACAGGAAAAGGATCTTACTGCATGAATGAATTCAGAATTTTCTACCCTGTCCATACTTCTTAAGACTGAAATTAAATCCTGTATTCCCGGGGCTCTCCCCGGGAATACAGGCAGATGTGTCAGGAAACATCTTAAAATTTACAAAATTGAAAGGAAAAAATGGGAAAAAAAATGGGAAATAGAATAGAATCTGAATTTATTCACGAAATCTCTTCAGATCATCGACCGTCCATAAGTCATGCAGATTACATTTTACAAATACCTTGACCTGATCATCTTCATATTCATAGGGAAATTCTGCAGAATACACAAAGGTTCCCGGAGAAAATTCCTGAATTGCCAGATCTTTTTTATCGCTGATCCTGAAAATACCGATTTTTTCTATATAATGAGATTTATTCCAGTTTTTTGATTCCAGGGAAATTTTAATTCTGGGACTGAAATATCCCCCCAGAATCGAAATTTCAGGAAGATGGTCCTCTGCAATGGACTCCCACCTTCCTGGATCTTCTTCTGTATATTCTGGTTTGGGAGCTCCTGTATCATCGGAAGGAGGATTCCCGCAGGAAAAAACGGTCAAACTCAAAATAAATAGGAACAGAGTCTGAAAACGAAACAGAACACTGCCTGAAATTGTGAACGGAATTATTTTTTGGATCTCTTGCTTCATCATATCTGTATAAATTGAAAAGCAGGTCTGAAAAACCAATTCATTTTTCAAACCTGCCTGAATCTTCAAACCCTGTTTCAATCAGGGAATATCAACCTGACGGAAGACGCGGATTGCTTCAAGAGAATCAGCTGTTGTGATATAGATGTAGTCTTTACCATCTTTATAGTTATGTGCTGAAGCGCTTGAGAAAATATACAGATGTACGGGATCGCCGATGATTCCTGCATTGGCCTGCTGAGTCCAGCCTCCAGTAGTAATGTCCGTGCCGTTTGTGGATGCCGGAGCTGTTCCTGCATAGCGGAAGAGCTTAACTC
>JAOUOA010000528.1 GCA_029880625.1 Spirochaetia bacterium | reverse complement strand
TTGTGTACATAGTTTTAAACAAACATATATGGCAAACGATTATTATATACTTCTTACAAATCCGTAAAGAGACTTAAATGAATGAAGAATTGCTTTAGAAAATACAAAACATATTTCGTCTTTATATTTTTTTTTTCTTCTTCCATTTACGCGGTTGAATTTCATGGATTTTTTAAAACAATTTATAACCCGCAAAAACGTTATGTTTATAAAAAGGAATCCAGTTTAGAAAATGACATCATCATTCCTGAATTGAACTATTATGCAGACACAATACCCGATCCATTCCAGGGATATTATATAAAGAAATTTGTCAGAGAATATACAGACGACAGTGAACGGGAATATAGAGTTGTTCATAACCTATCGCAGTTGATCCGATTCAACATACTGGATCTGGGAGGAGAAAAAGGGTCGTTCTATATTGATGCCAGGTTAAAATCAGCGGATGATGAAAATCAGCCCGACCATTCACTAAGGCAGATCTATTATAAATATACAGATTTTCTGAAAGTCATTAAAGAAGCAAAAGCTGGACGAATTCTTTCCACCCGGGCGGCTGGGATGGTAAATTACGACGGACTGTCCCTGCAGATTAAACTGAAAAACTTTTATTTTTTTTCCTATGGCGGCCTGCTTCTCGACAATGATTATCTACAGACGGAAGAAGAAAAATGTATGACCTATCCTGTTAAAAACACATGTTTTGGAGGAACTAATTTCGAAAATGAAACCTATAAAAATAAATGGGAAGCTACAGATGTGCGCAATACAGGATCAAAAGAAATAAAAGGAGATACAATCGCCGGCTCTTCCCTGGGTTACAAAGGAAACAAATTAAAATTTGAAATCGATTATCAGAAAAAAACAGACAATCTTCGTGTAACGGAAGAACTCGGCGGCCTGAATCTCCTCATTCTTCCCCTTTCCAATCTTGACATATACGCTAATGCAAAGGGCGATATTATTCATAATTATATTTTTTCAGGTATTGGAGGCATATCATGGTTTAAAAATAACTGGAAATACAATCCTGAATATGAATACTATAAACCACATTTTAAAGACGGATCTTTCTGGGAAAACTTTCATACATTTGCAAGATCATCAGCAAGAATGTCCATTTTCCGCTATCAGGGAAGAAAACTGATCATCTCCCTTATGGTCGGCAAAATTTATTTCATTGACGATAATTCAAAAAGTGAAAATCTTACAACAGAAACCGTCAGGGATCCTGTTACGGGTCAGATAACCGGAAGCGCAAATAAAACGCCCCAGGAAATCCCTCTTTATTTTTTCAAAATTCTGGGAAACCCTTATACTTTAAATCCGATTACCGGACAGATAGATCCAATAGAAAGCAGACCGATGTCGCCGTTTGAAATATTGGTTTATAATGAGTATGTTAAACAGCAGGCGCCGGAAGACGGTATGGAAGGGGATATCGGATTTAAATACTCAACAAACTTTTCATTGAGATGGGGAATGACAGTTTCTACAATCCAGGGCCCTGAAGGAATCGTAAACCGAATAGCAGGGAAATTTACCTATCCCTGGAAAAAATTTCATTTTACATCGACTGTCGGCAGAGCATATTTTGAAGATATTGAATCAAAATCAGGAAATGAAACAGCAAATTATATAACTCTCAGCAGCAGATTCAGACTTAATACTTCAATCCAATTTGAACTGGGAGGAGAATATTATTCGGATTCGGTTTACAAAAAAGATATCAGAGGAAGGTTAGGATTTCAATATGCGTTTTAGCAGAATATATTATATCATTGTACTGTTTATACTATCTTCCTGTAGTATTTTCATGTACATTAAAGGCAATCCAAAGCCGGAAACTGTTTTTCCCCATCAAAAACATACCGGACCCGCCGAGCATATACAGGATTCAGGCAACTGTATTGTATGCCATATGGGCGTTGATGAATGGACGGAATCCTCATCTTCATATATTCCAGGGAAAGAGGTTTGTGTATTCTGTCATCTTCCTGAAGACGAAAGACCGAAGAAAATCAAGCTTCGCCCCAGAACAGATTCTGTCATCCACTTCAGCCATAAATGGCATGTGGGAAATCTTCAGCTGAACTGCATGCAGTGCCATGAAAACGTCATAACTAACGATTATCTTCCTGCAAGAGGAGGTTTGCCGAAAATGGAAGTCTGTGCAGCATGCCACTTCCCCTGGGTTTCAAATTCAGACATGCCGAATAATGTTCGTAGAGAAAAATGCCTGAAATGCCATAAAGAAAAAATTATGCCGCGAAATCACTATGAAAACTGGCTTGAGATACACAGAGTGCAGGCTGTCGCCAGGTTTGACGAAGAATGCAGCTCATGCCATGCTGAAAAAACAAATTGTACAAACTGCCATGCAGGAGGGTTCTTTAAGCCGGTCTCGCATGATATGGCATGGATACAGACACATCGATTCAGCGTACGCAATCAGGTTCAAAACTGTAAATCATGCCACAGCGACGACAGTTGCCAGGACTGCCACAGAACCCATGGCGTTTCAGGCACAAAAGACTTTCGCAGGCGAATTAATGCAGGCATCCATCCGCCCGGATGGAACTCGGATCTTCCCGGCACGGGGAATCATCATAGCCTGACGGCGCGCTACAAACTTGATACATGCAAGGCATGTCATCAGCCTTCGGACTGTCAGTCCTGTCATTTCCCGCGACAGAAAATGTTTGGGATGTAATTATTTTCCATAATATTT
>JAOUOA010000529.1 GCA_029880625.1 Spirochaetia bacterium | reverse complement strand
ATATGAAAAGGTTCCGGGAATTTATTTTTTTGATTCTCTTCCGTATCCCGGATGCAATTTAAATAAAGTTTTTCAGAGCCTGCTGATTGATCCAAAACTCATCGAATTGAAAAAAACAAAAACTCTAAATCAAAAAAAAGAAAGGAAAAAAATCCTGTTATATGCGGATGACCTGTTTCCGGAATGGCTTGGAAGCGCTCTTTCGAAACTGGCAAACGGACGTTTCAGCATTTCCGCTGCCGGATCATCCCGTATCATCCCTCAATTTCCCGAAATTGAAAACCTCGGAAGAATGGACAGGCAAAGTTTTTACAATGTCCTTCTTGAATCTGATATTGTGTTTTCTTATTTCGGGATGCTTTATTTTGAATCGCTTTATTTACATAAAACCGCTGTCCTTTACACTCGCGGAACAGAACGTTCGGAGCATGGAATTCTATCGGAGTATTTTTCATGCGAAATGGGAGTTCCTTACCTGAAATCAATTCAGGATTTTCTTGATTTTGATTTCAACATCCAGCCGCAGTCTCCGAAAATAAAAATCTCCGGATATGGGTATAAAGCTTTGCAAGATTTAATTCTCATGATTCGCAAAGACACAGTTCGTTCCTGAAATTATGGAAAAAATTGATTTGACCGGATGACAGCAGAGCTGTTTTGGATATAATGAATGCAGAAAGAACCAGAAAAAGAAGAGCATTTCCTTTTTAATTTGCGGAATTTTATATTTTTTATTATGGTTTTTGCAATTGGAGCGACTCTGTATTTTTCATCTTCCCGCAAGGCGGCTCCATCCGAGAAGTTGGCCGCTCTTGCTGAAAAAACCTATGACTTTCAAATGAAGATGATGCTTGCTCAGGTTCTTACTAAACCGGAAAGCATGTCAGTTGAGGCATTTCTCGGACAGGTCGAGTTTCTTTTTGAAAATTTGGAAAAAAGTCCTCTGATCAGCAAAGACAAAATTGATGCACAGAAGTTCATGGCTCTGCGTTTTCTGGGTCAGAATTCCCAACTTCCTGAATCCGTAACTGGCTCCTTAAAAGAAGAGATTCATCTTATATATAACCGAAACCGCTCTCCAGGTCCCGATGCGAAAGTATATAAAATGCCCATGGGAAATCTTGCAAAACTTCATCTTCTAGCAGCAGAAGGGAATCAATCCGAATACAATGAGATGCTCGAGCAGATGAAGAGCGAGGCATACAGTTTACTCCTGAAAATGCAGGCTGTTTTTTTTCTCATATTGATTCTTTTTACATCCGGTATTTTTATTTTAATTTCGTTTTTAAAAAAGAAAGAAAAAATATCTCACTTCATTCCAGCTGTTGAACTGATTCCACTGAAAAACAGACGTCTTCTGATTGAAACGTTTATTCTTCATCTTTTTCTTATGTTCCCTGTCGCATCCTATATCTCAATGGTTTTACCCGGTCTGAATCTTTATGTTTTCAATGCCGCCTATATCCCTTTTGTTTTTTTTCTGAGTCTTCTTTATTACTGGAAGAATTCTTCGCCTGATCATTTTCTAAAAGAGCTGATCCTCGGGATTCCGGAAGTGAACTGGATAAAAGAAATTCTCTTTGGAATCATTGGTTTTATTGCTATCTTTCCTGTAGCGGTTCTTTCACTGGTCATGGGGTTGGGAATTATGGATGGTCCGGATGTTCGTTTTGCCCATCCGGTTACGTTTGCAATTAAAGATCATCTTTATCTGATCTTTTTTCTTGCTGTCATTGTTGCTCCTGTTACGGAAGAAATTATTTTCCGTTCGTTTTTCTATGGTTTTCTCCGGTCCTACATGCGGATTCATATGGCAGTCATTTTTAACGGATTTATTTTTGCGGTTCTCCATCCCCAGGGAATGGCAGCCGGTCTTTACCTGATGGTTGTCGGAGGCGGACTTGCTGTTTTGCGGGAATTCAGGCAGGGTCTGATTGCTCCAATAACAACTCATATGTTAATCAATCTGCTTGCTACGTCTGCCGCATATTTAATCTGGCAGGGTTGAATTTTTCTGTTTTATGTCACAGAAAATTAAAGAAAAAAATTGATTTCTGGCCGAAAGTAGTAAAGACGGAAAGATCCCGTTAATTTAATTTGGGAAGTAATATTTCATGGTTGAAGGCTCTCTATCACAGGATGAAATAGACCAGTTACTGCAGGGTGCAGATGATTTTGGCGGCTCTGGAACCTCATCGGGGGCTGGCGGAGGTTTAACAAATTCAAATGGCGAAATTGCTCCTGGAGAAACCAATCAGCTTGCATCGGTGATTTCTCATGCCATGCAGTCCGGTGTTCCCGGACTCAGCAATATCCTGGGAAAAACGGTAAAACTGGACGAACCTTTTACAGAAATTAAAAGTTTTGTTGAACTGCAGAAAGAATATTCACAGAATTATACGATTATCACTCAGGAATTATCGGGAGCCATACAGGGAAAATCTGCCCTGGTCATGGCGGGAAATGACGCTGCCAAAGTAGCTTCATTGCTGATGGGTGGAGAAGGACAGGTTGAAGAAGCTGCTCTGGACAGCGCCCAGCTGGCTTCTATAAAAGATGCTCTGTCGCCGCTTATTTATTCCGGATTTACACAGTTATCTGTGAAAATGGGGAATCCCATTGAAACCGGGACTTCGGATGTTTCATTAACTGCACCCAGGGTTCCGTTTCCGATTCAGGAAGAATCACTATATTTACGGGTTTCTTTTCCGATAATAATAGAAGGGATTCTGGA
>JAOUOA010000527.1 GCA_029880625.1 Spirochaetia bacterium | reverse complement strand
ACAGGTCAATATCAATTTAAGCGCACAGATCAGAACGAAACTAAAATAAAATATAAAAAATTTAAATTTATAAAAAACTACTTTGGATTTTTTGCGATTCAGCTGCCCGAATTAGAGCATAATGTTGAGTCTGAGGCGCTTTTAGTGAAGTGTACATTGAGGATATTTTTTATTCCGTTATATTTTAAAAGAGTTCCAATTGCAGATTTAAAAAATATTAAAGGACCAGGAGTTTACGTCCTGCCTGAAAAAAATCTGCATTATGAACCAATATTTGGTTACGTGCCTTTTTCGATTCAAATTCTGGATGATGGAAAATACAATGATACGGTAAAATATTTTAAATTTCGTTATCCCGGCTACAGTCATTTTGAAGACTTCATATTTCTTAAGGAATAATTGCGTTGCTGATTCAGAAGTGTTTGAATCTACAAGGTATATATAAAAAATATTTAAAAAAATATATTTATAATATTAATTGTTAAATCAGTTTCTGATTTTAATCGGTATTTTTCCAGTATAAAACCGGATTTGCAGTTTCCATGAGGGCATTTTAGGGTATATAAAAATATTGTGAGTTTAGATACAGATGAATAGAATTGTATGCGAATTAGAAGATAAATCCATTTTCAATAAATCAGAGGTTATATGAAATTTAAATTTTCCGTTAAATTATTTTTTGTTTTAGTTTTTGTAACTGCACCGGTAACAATGCTTCTGGCAGAAAGTAACATATACGAAGATTTCGGAATTAAAATCAATTTCGGATCCGGCGGCTTCTCGGAAGTTGAGTTAAAGTCAGGAACAAATGAAAATCCCTTTGTTAAGAAAAATTACTTTTCAACTTTTACAAAAAAAATTCGATTCTGTCCCGTTTCAAAACAGCCTGCTTATATGCAGCAGGTGGTTTCTGAATCAGGATGGATGTGCGAATTTTACATTCTTCCCGGAAAATCTAAGAATGAAATCAGAAGACATATTCTAAACAGTTATGTGCATAATAAATTTTCCCACTATTCTGAAATTGAAGAATTGACAATCAGCAAAAGACAGATTCTTAAATGGAGATACAGAATCGGAAAAACCAGACTGGATCACTTTCTAATCTTCGGTAAAAAAGTAAATTACCTATTTATTTCATCTCCGTACGGAGAAAATGGCGACGTCATCCCGCTGATTGAAACATTAATTCTAAGATAAATTTTTAGAAATTTTATTAAATTTCAGATTTTCCAATCTCGGAAGCATATTTTTTAAATATTTTATATCCCGGTATCAGTAAAATCACCAATCCTGTAAGAAAAAGGATTCTTGTAATCCAGACAGAAAGAGGCGGTTCAATAATAGAATAAGCGTATTCAGGGTTTTCGCCGTGTGCGCCGGCAGCTGCGCTTAAATGAGAAAGTTTAGAATCGTAAGTGTTGCTGATATCATAGTCAGGTTTTCGAATGTATTCATTGCCGTAATAGATTTTAAGTGAATCTGCAGTTTTTGATTCTGAATTTATGATATCGTTCATTTGAAAAATAATTTCCTCTCTGGGGGATACCGCTTTAAAAATGGTGAGAGTTAACGGTTCGTCATCGTAATTTTCAATGATGATTTTTAGCGGATGATTAGTAATTTCATAAAGATTTATAAATTGATCGGTATTTTCTTTTTCCTGAGATTCAATCTGGCCGTTTTTCAGAATTCCATAGCGCTTTGTTACCGGATTTTTATATTCGATGGAATAATATCTTGAATATTTTTTTTCATTGAATGCAAGAACCAATTTTTCGATTCTGTATTTTTGAGCATTGTCAAAATAGATTACGGTTGATCCGGTATCTGGATTCTCAGTGATTTTTAATGAATCAAGGGTTATTTCTCTTGTTATGGATAATTCTTTAACTGCTTTTCTGGTTAATATATTTGAAAAATCAAATCCCCTGTTTTCAGAAGTAGAAATACGGAGATATTTTGTCTTCAGGCAGTCAAGATCAATTCTATTCGTTTCGCTGTCCCTGTATTGATAGACGGATCTGTATCCATACATATTCCAGTTTTCTGGATCGTTCGAATACTGAATGTTCAATCCGGTTTCATGTTCCACTCTAGACTGAATTTCGAGTCCTGTAATGCATTCATCGCTGTCCAGTTCGGGCATTTTCAGAACAGTTACATAGGTGTACTTGTGCCTTACGTTATAGACTAATTCAACAGGATATTTTTTTTCTGGATAGGATTCTGATATATTCCTGATAAAATACGGCACCTCTTTAGTTTCATATGAAATTCTGTAGCTTTCCGGAGAGCCGTGCTGGATCATTTCATTGTCAATTTCAATCGAACCGTAATAGGGAGGATCATCGGTAGAAAAAATGTTTGCAGGTAGACCGGAAATATTTTTATAATATTTAAAAGTTTTAATTTTAAGCTGCTCCCTTGCAGTCAAAGAAAGAGCAGGGAAAAGCAGTAATATAAAAGCGATAATAAATTTAGACTTCATGAGTATCTCTCGGGGGAAGGATTTTATTTTTTAATTTATTGTAAGCGAAGCTCAATGAAACAAGGCCAATGCCAAGTGTAAAAAGAGCAATAATTCTAACGGCAAGGTTCATATTCCAGATGTCATACAGATAGAGCTTTAATACGATGAGAAAAACAAATATGATGCCGCCGAATCGAAGATCTTTATTATTTCGGATAAATCCGGTAAGAAAAAATACCAGAGCAAATGCAGCAAGAGTTAAC
>JAOUOA010000526.1 GCA_029880625.1 Spirochaetia bacterium | reverse complement strand
GGAGCAGTTTTTTTTAAAAGCAAAGTATATTAGATAATTAAAATTTATGACTTTATCTGTTATCAAAAGATTTTTCGCTGGAGTGATCCTGTTTTCTGCAGCATTACTAACCGGAAAATGTTCGGATCAATTTCCGGGGGACTTATTATTGTTTGAATCAATTCTCACTTTTTCCCTGAAAGTTTATACAATCCCATCCCCTGGAAGCTCCGGCGTATATTTAAATCAGAATCTTTCCATTTTTTTCAATGATTTTATGGTATCATCTTCCGTGAACATGCAAACTTCAGAGGGAGCCTGCACTGGAACTGTTCAGATTTCAAAAGATAACTTTTCAACCTGTATCGGCGGAACAATCAGCAGCGTCGACGATAGGCTTTTTACCGTAACTCCTGTTTACACTCTTTGGGATGATTCGCAATATTCAATTAAAGTTTCAACGGAAGTGCAATCTCAATCCTACACTCCCATTCTTCAAAATTACATATCTTTTTTTAATACGGAATCCATGCCCTACAGAACAAACCTGCAGCTCTGGTATAAAGCCAATGCCATTACAGGATATGCAGACGGTGCCCCAATTACAACAGACTGGCCTGACAGCGGTCCCAATGGATGGGGAGCGGCGCCTGCATTTTCACCTACCTTTACTGCCAGCGCCATTCAGGGCAAACCTGCAGTTACATTTTTACGAGCAGGATCTAACCGTTTTACTGTAACAGCGGCTGCAAATGGATTTACCAATGCAACATCAGGAATTTCTACATTTGTGGTTTTCAATATTTCAAACAGCGCTGACGGATTTATTCAAAATTCATTTGACATATCTGTGGGAACCTCAATAGGCCCCAGTAGATTCAACATGTTGCGATCCGCCGGAAATCAGCATCGAGTGGAAGGAAGAGAAGATGATACAGATACATTAGAAAATGTGGCTGCAGGAGCCTATACATCCAATGTATTTACAATCGATACGGGAATTCTGGATTATGCCAATAATGATATATTTCTGTACAATAACGGAACTTTAATTGCATCCAATACATCCCTCGCATGGTCTACAGGTTATGGTACTACAAGCGAAAATACAGACTCTTTTGGAATGACAATCGGATGTGGCAGTAGTTACGGAGAATTTCTTGACGGCCAGATTGCAGAAATTATTGTTTTTAACAGCGTGCTTTCCGCTTCAGCAAGACAGAGCATTGAATGCTATTTAAGCAGAAAATACGGCATTGCTCTTACAGGGGTTACCTGTTCTTAATTGTCTTTCGAAAATTATAATCAAATACACTAAAAATATTTATATCTCCTGATCTTTAAAACTATAAATATTTTTAATATTGATGCATTCATCACTGAAAAACAGCTCATTACCCCGGCCAGTTTTTTAAAAAAACTCTAAATAATATTCTTCATATAAATCAATTGAGTTGACTGAAATATATAATTGATTTTATATTTGCAACAGATTGCATATGAATATAAAATCAATTTTTTTTGTAAAGATCTCCATTCTCCTACTTCTTTTTTCATCCTGTTCTACTGTCGGTTTTCACAGGCCTTCCATTCGGAATCAAATTGATTTTGGAGAAAGTGCCGCGATGAAGGTCTGCTTTTTTCACGAAAAGGATATTTCTAAAAAAGACATTCATAAACTTGTCTCTGCCTGGAACCGAGAACTGAATCTATACAATATTACACTCGTAAATCCTGTAAATGCTCCGGTTTACGAACGGCCGGGTTTTTACAATAACAGAATTTTTTTATACCTATTTAACATGAAACTGACGGATCCATGCGACAGAGTTGTTTATCTGCGGGGACGAAAATTCAAAGATTTATTTACTGAATTTATTTCAATTCTATTTCTGTTATTTACGGGCTTGAAGTTTGAAATTCACGGCATGGTGGAAACAGCAACACACAGCCGGGGAATCATCAAGGCAAAATATGTAAACCTGATCCAGCTGTTTGTAACCAGTCCAAAAAAAACTTTAATTCATGAAGGCTACCATCTTCTCGGATGCGGACACTCTCTGACAAAAACCAAATGTTATGATCACATCAGAAAGTTAAAACAGAAAATGAAACAGACCGGTCATGAAGAAGGCTTTTTTCCGATTCTGACAAATGACGGAAGGTATCTTGACTCCAGAGAAAGCGTTAATAAAACCATATTGAATTTATTTAATGAACGATAAACCGCAAGTTTCAGGATTGATCATAATTCTTTTATAATCTCAATTGATTTTACAGAATCTCAGAGTCCGCAGAGGCGTCAGCCTGTTCTTCAAAAAGAAATAATTTCCAAAATGAAAATATTCAATGACGATTAAATTAAAATCAGCAGATTAATGCTGATTTTCTTTTTTATAAAGAATCCATTCTTCGCGGAAGTAAAGAAACATGGCAAAAGCCGATGCAGTGCTTGCGCCTAGAAAAAGAAAATAAAGTCCTGCAGCCCAGGCGGGTCTGTAAAAATAAAAAAGGGCCGCAGTAAAAGATAAAATTCCACCCAGCGAATAGGACATGCAGCGTGAGCATCGAGACCACATTAAAGGCAGACGAAATTTCAAGGGAAGCTTATTCAAACTTTCTTCACGAATTTCAATCGAAGCAGACTGAAACCATTTTTCAAACCGCTTATACAAAAATTTATTTTTACCGGACCAATGAGCAAAATATCCGGCAGAAAAACAGATAAAGATCCAGATCATCAAAAAGATAAGATTTCTT
>JAOUOA010000053.1 GCA_029880625.1 Spirochaetia bacterium | reverse complement strand
CGTTTAATCCGTTCGGATTATTTCAATACCGGTTTCGATTCCTGTCTGATCGGCCGGAATTTCTATGTCCGCCGCCGCCGCCGCCATTGTTTTCTCTGGGCCGGGCTATGTTGCAGACAAGATCTCTGCCGTCTACGTTTTTGCCATTGAGTTCTGCAATGGCCTGACTTGCCTGATCATCAGCAGACATTTCAACGAAACCAAATCCACGGGATCTTCCCGTAGCACGATCTGTAACCACGCTTGCGGAAAGAACTTCTCCGAAAGGTTTAAACAGCTCTTCAAGAGAGCCGGAGGTAATCGAATATGGGAGGTTTCCCACATATACTTTATTATCGGTCATTCTATCAAAAAATACTCAACTCAGATTTTGAATTGAATATTGTCCTCACAATCAAAATTAACCGGTTTAATACCGGATGTCATAAGATAATGACAGTGATTAAAATTGATATTCTTTTTTTCGTATTTTAAATTTTTTTTAAATATATCTTAAAATTTTACGGATGGAAAAAGTTATTAGAAAAGCTCCGGATTCTTAATTCTAAAAAACTCAAATTTAAGGAATGATGCAAGTGTGATTCCATGGGTGATATCTCCGTTTTCGATTCTGTCAACAATACCGGGAAGACTGATCAGTTCGGTTTCCAGGTCCTCCGTTAAATCCAGATCCGGATCTGCCATTTTCCTTGCTTGAAGCGCCAGAAATGAATGGCAGGTATTGTTCATGACTGCAGGATTTGCATGGAAAGTTCCCAGCACATGCCAGTTGTCTGAAATATAGCCGGTTTCTTCTCTGAGCTCTCTTTTTGCTGCATCAAGCGGAGACGGATCAGATGCATCGATCACTCCACCCGGAGTTTCCAGACTGATTCGATCAATGGTATGCCGGTACTGGTGGACGGTCAGGACTTCTTTTTTTTCTGTAAGAGCGATGATATTTACGCAGTCATGCTGGAGCAAATGATGGAAATTATGCTCCACATTATTTTTAGGAGACAATAAACGTGTTCGCTGAACGGAAAACCAGTTACAGCTGTATTCTATATCTGAATCGATTTCTTTCCAGGGCTTTACCATGTCTTTATGCAATCAGAGCGCCGGGCTTTATGGCAAGCAGTTTATTTACGGTTTGAGTTTTTTTAAAAAATTTGTTTTTAACGCTGATTTGTTTCTTCATACTCTGGTGAAATCCTGAATATTTTAAAGATTTTAAAATATTCTCTGTAATGGAAGGTCCTGAAAGTAAATTGTAAAAGTTAATCTATAAAGATATTTTCAATCCGGCCGATTCAATATATATTAAGAACTGAAATTTCCCTGTATTTTAACCACAGAGGGAATCGGATTTAATTTGACTTAAAGACTCTTATGTCTTACAAAGAATCATACGAGGTACCGTGATTATGAAAAAATGGATTCCTGTAATTTTAATTTTTCTTTCTTCTACTGCTCTTCTTGCAGATAAAAGACTATACAGCTACAACGGAAATTCCGGTGAATTTGTTTCAGAATTTATTGATGTCATGACAGGCGAGGGAATTCGCTTTTCTGTTAAAAGCGTATATAATGAAGAAAAAGACGGAAAGCAGGGGATGGTTTTAATTATGAAGCCCTCCGGAAAATTCTGCGAAGTAACATTTGCCGATAAGAAAAAAGGTTCTGTAATCAGTCTTTTTGCCCAGGATTCCAATGATATGGCTCTTATTAACTCTCTGTTTCTGAGGAAAATGAGAATGTCAGAGGTGGGAACCAAACCCAAAAACTATACTTCGCCTCCAGGCTCCGGAGGCTGGCCCGATCCAGGCCTCCGCTGAAAATCTCTCCTGGCCGTGAACTCCCAGTTCAGGGATCAGGAATATTCTTTCAAGATCAGATAGGCCGTTTTTTTGCATAAATTAGCGGACGGGTGCTTTTTTGAATTTTTGCTCCGACCAGAGCCCCTTCCATAAGAGAGATCAGCGATGCAGCGGCTTCAGTTTTATGTTTTGCCGGAGCAAGCTGTTCTTCAATGATTTTAATCCAGCCGTCATAAATATTTATAATTACGGTATCCAGTTCTGGATTTTTACCTCAGAAACATTTACAAAGATGCCATGGTGTTCTGCATTGACAATTCTGAAAAAATTCCCGCCAGCAAGAAGCATTCCTTCAAGAGTTTTAGCATATCCTGTACGGATCTTATAAACTTCGATGGGATTGTCTGCCTTCCGGATTCTTCTGTAATGCAGTTTTTTGAAGCTGCGGAGCGGATTCTATATTCTCGCCAAGATTTGTTCCTATTTTTCTGGATGCAAGAAAAAGCAGGATCAGTGAAAAAAGCCCGTAAAAGCATAAATTAATTTTCGTTTCATTTTGGGCTCCTGTATTATATAGACCGATCAGTATAATATGGATTTTAGCGTCAATTTTTTTCTTTATATTTCTTTATATTTATAATGAATCTCTTATTTTTTTTCAGTTCTCTTTTTCAAATCGATCCAGTAATTGATAAGCTGCGGGCACCACAAAGAGCGTTAAAAGAGTGGAAAGCATCATTCCGCCGATGACGACAAGAGCCATTCCTTTATGGCTTTCTGCGCCGGGGCCCAGGGCAAGGGCGGGCGGAACCGCCGCTGCGATTGAACTGAGAGCCGTCATGAGGATGGGCCGCAGACGAATCGGACATGCATGGAGAAGCGCCTGCTCAGGACTGAGCCCTTTCTTTTTTGCCTGATTTGCAAAGTCTACAAGCAGGATGGAATTCTTCTTTACAAGTCCCATAAGAAGGATGAGTCCAATAAAACTGTAAACAGAAAGGGACGTCCCGGTAAGGAACAGAGCTAGAATCGCTCCTGTAAAGCTGAAAGGCATCGACAGAAGAACCGTAAATGGATGGATCAGGCTGTTAAACTGACTTGCCAGAATCATATAGGATAAAACAATTCCGAAGACAAGCGCGAAGATTAAATTATCCCTTGATTCTTCGGATTCCCGGGATATTCCAGTGGCATGAACTGTATAGCCCTCGGGCAGATGATTATTTGCGATTTTCAGAGCTTCTTTCATCGATTCGTCGGATGTGCAGTCCGCACAGGGATTCGCATTGAGCGTGATGCTTCGCTGGCCGTTGACCCGGGTGATGGACTGCATGGCGGTTCCTTTTCTGACTGAAACAATGTCAGATATTTTTACAATTTCACCATAATTGTTTCGAAGAAGAATCCTTCTGATGCTGGATTCGTTTTTTACCTGGCTCTGTTCAAGGCGTACGCGAATATCGTAATTGTGCCCCCCGTCCTGAAATTTTCCGGCGACACGGCCTCCAATTAAAGTATTTACAGTGCGTCCTATGTTATCCATGCTTACGCCCCGTTCTGCAGCTCTTTCACGGTTCGGAAGGATCCGGATTTCAGGCTGGCCGGGTTCATAGTCTGAATCTGCATCTACCAGAAGAGGGTTTTTTTTCATTATGCCCAAGATTGTTTCTGATTTTTCTGCAAGGACATTCCAGTCTTTTCCTGAAATTGAAATTTCAACTGGGTAGCCCCGTCTTGCAGAAAATCCGCGTGTGGAGGGATCGAGAACGGCGGCACGAATATCCGGAGAAACGGCATTGAGTTTTTTGCGAAGAACGGAGGCAAACTGGCGCTGATCCATTTCTCTTTCTTCCGGGGGCTTCAGGGTTACAAACATCATGGCCCGGTTAGACTGCCCGCCTCCATAACCCCCGACGGCTGTGAAATAATGAAGGACTTCGCTATGACTTTTTATGATTTTTTCGCATTCTTTAGCAATTTCATCGGTTCTGTGAATGGAGTAGCCAATGGGAAGGCTGATGCGGATAAAAAGGCGGCTTTGGTCCTGAGGCGGTACAAACTCCTGTTTTACAGGAATCAGAAGGAGAAATGATGCGCCGAAAAGAACCCCGGCAGTTAAAAGAATTTTTCCGGGATGATGCAGGGTTTTGTTCAGAAGATCCATATACATGGTTTCGATTTTTGAAAAATATCGGTCCATGAAGAAAGGGGCTGCTCTGTCTTTTGCAATCTGAAGGAATCTCGAGCTTCGCATCGTTGTAAGAGTCAGCGCTTCAAGAAGAGAGATGAAAACAGCAACTGAAATGGTGACGCCGAATTCCAGAAAGTATCTGCCGGTCGGGCCTTCCATGAAAGCAACAGGAAGAAAAATCGCTGCAATGGCCAGTGTGGATGCAAGCGCTGCAAAAGTAATTTCTTTTGCTCCGTTCAGCGCCGCATCGTAGAGGCTTTCTCCGTTTTCTCTGTGGCGTACGATATTTTCCAGAACCATGATGGCATCATCCACGAGAATGCCCGTTGCAAGAGTTAGGCCCAGAAGCGTAAAGGTATTCAGGGTAAAATTAAAATAGTTCAGAATAATAAAGGTTCCGATGATGGACGTGGGAACGGCAAGCATGACGTTGACCGTACTCGATGGATTTCCGAAAAAAAGCCATGTGATGGCTCCTGTTAAAAATGCGGAAAGAAAAATGGTAAAGATCAGCTCATGAATGGATTCTTCCACAAAAACTGTATAATCGGTTGCGATGTCCAGTCTGTATCCGTCCGGAAGAGTTTTTTTTAATTCTTCTGTTTTTTCTTTTACCAACTTGCCTACAGAAACGGCATTGCTTCCGGACTGTTTTCGGATTCCCAGTCCCACGGAAGGCTTTGAATCAAATCTGGAAATCCTTTTAATATCTGCCAGTCCGTCCTCAATTCTTGCAATATCGCCGAGCCGGATAAAACTGGATACGGGTCTGCCGCCTCTTGTTATGATAAATAAATTTTCCAGTTCTTTTACTCGGGAAGATTCGCCCATGGATCGTACAGAAAATTCACTCTTGTCGTTTTCAATGAGACCGGCGGGTACTTCGCTGTGCTGCTGTTCAATGGTCGCAAGGACATCTTCAGCGGTAAGCTCATAGCGGTTCAGTTGATCTGCATCCAGCCAGATTCGGATGTTTCTCTCCACATATCCTCCGAAAGAAATTTCGCCGACGCCGGGTATGGACTGATAGCGGTTCAAAAGAACATTCCTTACATACATCATCTGCTCCTGAATGGATCGGCTTGATGTCAGCGTAACCCAGACAATGGGACTGTTATCCGGATTGGATTTAGTAATGATGGCAGGTTCCAGTTCAGGGGGAAGAAGACGTTTGGCTCGTTCAATTTTTGCCTGAACTTCCTGGAGGGCAACGTCAACATTTTTATCCAGGTCCAGTTCCAGCGTTATGTCAGCCTCGCCGTCCCTTGCAACGGAACGCATTTCTTTTACTCCGTCAATCCCGCTGATCGCATTTTCAACAATATCGACAATATCCGTTTCCATTACGGAAGCGGATGCTCCTTCCCATCTTAAATCAATATTGAGAACGGGGGCATCGGTATCGGGAAGCCTTGAAATCCCCATTTCCCGAAACGAAAGAATTCCAAAGATGATAAATGCAATCATCACCATCCAGGAAAAAACGGGATTTTCTATAGCAATTTTTGACAGCATGGCTTTCGCGCTTCACTTCAGATTGGATGTCCTGCTTTAAAATTTAATGAAATCATAGCTCAACGGATTGAATGTTTTTTTAAACCATAAAAAAAACAGCATAAATTTCAGAAATAATTAAAATGGAAAAGAGTCCTGAAAAATACTGTGTAATTCTTTATCGTCCATTTCCCGGTCTCTTTTTAAGATCCGGTCTCTGTATTTGGCGGATTTTCTGTCCTTTCTCCAGTTTGCATCTGCTTCCAGAAGAAGAAGAGCTTCTCTGTTTTTTAAATTTTCCCTGGCAGTATTTAAAAGCCTGATTCTGTAATCGGCGCTCAGAGGATCCAGATGTGAATTCTCATCGATGGTATCCGCCATTCTGTAAAGAGTTTCTGAATCTTTTTTTTGATGAATGCGGGAATACGCAAACCCGGCTTTCCTGAGAATTTCAGAAAACTTCTGCCCTGGAAATGCAGAATCGGAAATGCGGTTCCATCCGCTTTTTTCAAGGATCAGACGGTAGGTCAGAAGCGCTTCTCTGTAGTTTTTATTTTCAAGAAGGGCATTGCCGTATGCATAATAGCTCCTTTCTCCCGGAATCAATGCAATTCGGTTTCTGTAAAGTAGAAGAAGCGTATCGCCTGCTTTCCTGCGGATTTTCTTTTTTATATAGATCTTTTTTAAGTCTTTTTCCAGGCTTCGTATGCAGCGGATATGAGAAGAGTCTTTTTCAGGATCCATGAACAGGCGTTTCAGGGATTCATCTTTCGGAGAATCTGAAAGAGTTTTAATTTTCTCAATCATTTGTTCTGGATCTGAAGTCGTCTGGTTCAGTCGAGAAAGGGAAAGGAACTGGAAAATAGCGAGCGAACGATCTCTTTTTGAAACGGCATGGGGTTCAAAAGGAATTTCGTTATTCCACGAAGACGAAATCCGGCAGAAAAAAATACCCGGATGGTCTTTTTCGTATGTTTTCAGATCTGCCGGGGATGCATTTAAAAGTCTTTCAAGGAAAAGGTAGGCTTCGCGGGATTTTCGAATCCTGAGAGCTTCTCTGGCAAGCAGATATAAAAAAAAAGGATCGTTTCGTTTTTGTACAGATTTTTCCCCGAAGAAAAGAAAGCCGCTGATGTCCTGATGCTTCAGGGAAAGCAGCGCTTTGACCTTCAGAGCATCCGGATCGGAAAAAAAATAATTTTCATTATTAAATCTGCATCGCTTCAGAAAATGATCCGCCATTCCGAAATTTTTTCCCCGGTATTCTGTTTTCGCTCTCTGACAGAAATGAACTGCAGTTTTGAATTTTTCTTTCTGGATTGCTGAGTTTTCAGGAGAAAGAGAACCGGCCTGCAGGAGAAAAAGTATGAGAAAAATCATTATGACCGAAGGGAGCTGTAGGAGTCTTATTAGCAGTGATATTTTCCTTTTAAACTTGACCGGGAATGTCATATTTTACAGCTTATGCATGAGGGATCTATTTGCAAATCTGATTTTGCAGTTGAATTTTGCCTCATAAGGAGAACTCTGAGTGAATCTCGTAATTTTAACACTTGTAGCGGGCATTTTAGCCCTTCTTTTTAGTTTCTGGAAAGCATCCTGGGTTTCGAGACAGGACCCTGGCAATGAAAAAATGCAGCAGATCGGACAGTATATATCCAAAGGAGCAATGGGATTTCTGAAGGCTGAATACAGAGTCCTGATTGTTTTTGTCATTATTGTCGCTGCTATTCTTCTTTTTTCAGGGATGCAGAATATCGAACAATCATCGCCTTATGTCGCGCTTTCCTTTGTTCTGGGAGCCTTCCTCTCCGGCCTTGCAGGATTTCTGGGAATGCGTGTTGCAACGAAAGCAAATTCCAGGACAGCAAATGGAGCGCGGAGCGGTCTTGAAAAAGCCCTTGGAATTGCATTTTCAGGCGGATCTGTCATGGGGCTTGGAGTGGTCGGTCTCGGTGTGATTGGTCTTTGCAGTCTTTTCCTCTATTATACATTTGTTTTTGGAAGCGAAGCAGCATCTCTTGGTAAAACCCTGAATATTATATCCGGATTTTCCCTGGGAGCATCTTCCATTGCTCTTTTTGCCCGTGTAGGCGGCGGAATTTATACAAAAGCTGCCGATGTGGGCGCTGATCTCGTCGGGAAAGTGGAAGCCGGAATTCCTGAAGATCATCCGTTAAATCCCGCAACCATTGCAGATAATGTAGGCGATAATGTTGGTGATGTCGCAGGAATGGGCGCAGACCTTTTTGAATCCTATGTTGGTTCCATCATCGGATCAATGGTTCTTGGTCTTGTTTTTGTGGCAGATATCGCTCTTCTCGATAACCGCTTTAACGGATTAAATGCGATTATTCTTCCACTCGCTCTTGCAGGAGTGGGAATCCTTTCATCAATTTTTGGAACTTTTTTTGTTCGTGTTCGCGAAGGTCAGAATCCACAGACTGCTCTGAACTTCGGAAGTCTTATGGCTGCAGGGGTTATGCTTGGCGGCGCATATTTAACTATCATGAATCTGCTTCCTGAACAGTGGGAGACAAAAGGGATTTTAACCGGTGAACTCCGAACCTTTACAGCGCTGGGTGTTTTCATTGCAACAATCATCGGTCTTGTTTCCGGTATCGCTGTTGGATACGTAACAGAACATTATACGGGAACAGGCAAAGGTCCTGTTATGGCAATTGTTAACCAGTCTTCAACCGGACCGGCAACCAATATCATTGCAGGACTTGGCGTCGGAATGAAATCAACTGCAATGCCTGCAATCATCATTGCCGGTGCCATCATCGGAGCCTATCACTTTGCAGGATTGTATGGTATTGCAATTGCTGCTCTTGGGATGCTTGCAAATACAGGTATTCAGCTTGCCGTGGATGCATACGGCCCCATCTCAGATAATGCAGGCGGGATTGCAGAAATGGCAGGACTTCCTCCTGAAGTACGCGAAAGAACCGATAAGCTGGATGCTGTAGGCAATACAACAGCGGCCATCGGAAAAGGATTTGCCATTGCTTCGGCAGCCCTTACCGCACTTGCACTTTTCTCAGCATTCATGAGCCAGACAGGAATGACAAGTATCAATATTGCTGTTCCCAATGTAATGGCAGGTCTTCTTGTAGGCGCCATGCTTCCCTTTGTTTTTTCGGCAATGGCAATGGGCGCTGTAGGACGCGCTGCCATGGATATGATCAATGAAGTTCGCAATCAGTTTGAAAACATACCCGAACTCAAGGCTGCTCTTGCTGTGATTAAAAAAAATAAGGGCGATATGGATAAGATCAAAGGAAACGATCTCAAAATCCTTCAGAAAGCAGAAGGAAAAGCTCAGTATACCCGATGCGTTGAAATTTCAACAAATGCGGCAATCCGCGAAATGGTTCTGCCTGGATTTCTTGCTGTCTTTACCCCGGTACTGGTTGGATTTGTATTCGGTCCGAATACTCTTGGCGGGCTTCTTGCAGGGGTTACAGTCAGCGGTGTTCTCATGGCGATTTTTCAGTCCAATGCCGGAGGAGCCTGGGACAATGCGAAGAAAATGTTTGAAGGCGGCGTTACCATTAAAGGACAGATCCATAAAAAAGGTTCAGATGCACACAAGGCTGCCGTTGTCGGCGATACTGTGGGTGATCCTTTCAAGGATACTTCCGGTCCTTCACTGAATATTCTTCTGAAATTAATGAGCGTTGTTGCGCTTGTCATAGCTCCTTTTATACGATAAAAGATAAAACCTGCATTCCATGAAAGAATAGTTCATTTTTTCTTTCATGGAATGATCTTGTCTTTATTTTGATCCAGAGTTTCTTCATCATTTATGAATTTAAGCAGCGCATAAATGGTTTTGTTCTGTATGTGAATTTTTTATAAACTCCCCTTTACTGCTTTCTAAAAATCCAGGTGTGTTGTGTGATTTTGAAATTCCTGAAGCATACCCATGCTGTTTGAGAGTCAGGATTCAATTGTCGCTGTAAAGGAAAGCAGGGTTTTAGGAAAATCATTTTTTTTACTGACAGAAAAAGATGAAAACGCTATATTCTCTCCATGGATCAAAATGAAATTGTAAAAAAAATCTGGGAAGAAGTTGCGACTGTAGAAGATCCTGATCTCGGCATGAGTCTTGTTGAGCTCGGTTTAATCTATGATGTTTCTTTCAGCGAGGAAGACGGAACTCATATTAAAATGACCCTGACATCCATGGCATGTCCCATGGGGCCACAGCTCAGGAATTCCGTAGAGGAATCTGCGAAGAGGGTTCCTGAGGCGGGCAATGTAAATGTTGAGATTGTCTGGACTCCGCCCTGGGATCCGCGAGAAATGGCCTCAGAAGAGGCTCAGATGCATCTGGGTATTTTCTGATGACGGGAAATTGAATGTTCATTGCAGAATTTACCGGAGAGGCATTTAATAAAATGAAAAAGGCAGGGTTCCCTTTTCCTTTGCTTTTATTTATTCTTTTGTTCCTTGTAATCTTTCCTGAATGCCGTTCACGGAATTCTATTTTATTTTACAAACCTTTCGGAACGACCCAGGAAATTTATAAAAAAAATTCTGATATCCATATTACCGTTTATCCTTATGAAGGGTTTGCGAAAGGCAGCGTGATTTTTATTCACGGCGGCGGATGGCAGATGGGAGGTTCAGATCTCCCCTTTTATGGGGATTGGGAAATCCTCTTGAAAAAAGCAGGATTAAGGGCTTTTTCTATTGAACATCGAACCGCTCCGCATTACCGGGGAAAGGAAATTATACAGGACTGTATGGATGCCGTTCGCTATATCAATCAGAATGCAGACAG
>JAOUOA010000525.1 GCA_029880625.1 Spirochaetia bacterium | reverse complement strand
TCTTCGCTGATATTCACCTTCCCCGGCTCTCCCGATGACTCCATCCGGCTTGCTATGTTGACAGCATCTCCCCAGATATCATAAGCAAATTTTTTCTTTCCTACAACTCCGGCGATGACAGGTCCTGTATGGACACCTATACGAATTTCCCAGAAAGATTTTCCTTCTGCTTTCTTTTTGTCGCTCATCTCATGCATAAAACTCTGAATTCCAAGAGCAGCCAGACAAATTTCCACAGGATTGCTGTTGTTGGGCTCAGGGATTCCGCCGGCGCACATATAGGAATCGCCAATGGTTTTGATTTTTTCCAGATTAAACCGCTCAACAAGAATATCAAAATTATAAAAACATGAATCCAGTTCTCCAATCAGCATTTCCGGATCCATTTTTTCAGCCACACCGGTAAAGCCTTTGAAATCTGTAAAAAGAACCGATACCCTGTCATATCTTCGTGGCGCTGCTCTTCCCTTTTCTTTCAGTTCATCGGCAATCTGTTCAGGAAGAATGTTTAAGAGAAGTTCATCAGATTTTTTCCGGCTTTGTTCCAGATCGGCTGTTCGTTCGCGAACCCGTACTTCAAGAAGGTCTCTTTCCTTTTCAAGCTCCTCATAAGCCTGGGCATTCGCAAGAGAAATCCCTGCAAGAGAACAGAATGCAGAAAGAAGATCCTCGTTTTCTCTGAAAAAACTCGTACCGTCCAGCTTGTTTAAAACCTGTATAACTCCAATAATTGTTCCCCTGGGGTCATAAACCGGCATACATAATATTGATTTTGTCCTGTATCCGGATTTCATATCAAAATCTGAATTAAAACGCGGGTCTTTATATGCATCTGGAATATTAATCACTTCTCCCGTGTTTGCTACATGACCTGCGATTCCTTCTCCAAGAGGAATCCGGATTTCTGAAGATCCCTGAGCAACTCTCGACCATATTTCGTTTTGTTTTAAATCGACAAGAAAAAGAGTGGAGCGGTCTGCGTCCATGACCCTGGTTACAGATTCCATGATCAGCCCTAGAAGATTATCCAGACTCATTTCAGCCATGATTGACCTTGCCGAGTCCATGAGCATGGAAAGGTTTACAGCCCGCTGATTCAGACTTTCAAGAATCTTCAGTTTCATATGAAGACTGCCGTCATCATTAATTTCAACACCGGGCAAAAGATCAGACTTGCGTCTGCCAAAGGCGCTTTTCAAATCAGTGAAATTTTCCATATCCTGCATTCTGAATGTACTTGTTGATTGATTATCGGATTAAATTTTGTAAAAATAGATATTATAAGAGAGGTTTGTTCCAAAGTTTTTTCCCTTCTTCTCTGGGAATCAGCCTGTTTTCGGAACCCGCTTAAATGATTATCCGTGTGTTTCAGTCGGGAGTTATTGAGACCCCGGATCTATTATTTTTATCTTGCAATATTTTCAGTATGATTAAAACTGAGATCTATGAAAACGCTATCATCAAAAAAAATCAAAATACAAATATTACTTTTGACAGGCATTGCATTTTTTATTTCATTCTGTTCAAAAAAAGAAACAACTGATTTCCAGGGCGCCATTATTACCCATGTAAACGGTCTTGTGGAAGTATCTTCATTAAATAATCCATCAAATTTTTCGACAATTACACCCGATAAAGTTTATTCCAAGGAAGGTATGATTTTACCGGGACAGATTATAAAAACAGGCAAAGATTCAAGAGTGGATCTGCAGCTCAAAGACGGTATTTTATTCCGACTTGGCCCTGAGACCAAAATATTATTAAAAGAATCTCAAATCCTCTCCGGTGAAAATTTTCATAAAGTAGAAATTGATCTCTCTAAAGGTAAAATGTTTACAACTGTCAATAAAATGGAAGGAGCCTCATCTTTCAAAGTTAAAACTCCGACTGCAATTGCCGGTGTCCGCGGGACGGATTTTCTTGTTGTATCAGATGAAGTTTCATCAGATATTCTTGTAGAAGATGGAAGTGTGGAAGTTCTTACAGAATCCGGTGACGAAATTGTGGACGGCGGCAATAAAGCCAATACAACTGAAGAAGAGATCAAAGTAAGCGAACTTACAGAAGAAGATAAACAGGAACTTTCCGAAATGGGTTCTGATCTTCATTCCATTAATGAAACTGCTAAAACTCAAATCCAGGAAATCATTGATAACTTTGAAGAAAACAAAAGATTAATGAAAGAGGCTTTTGAAGAACAGAAAACCAGAGACAGAGAAATGATTGAAGAACAGAAAGCAAAAGATAAGGAAATGGTTGAAGAACAAAAAGCAAAAGACAGAGAAAATCTTGATTCCGTAAAAGGCCAGGGTAAAGAAGATATAGACAGCCAGTCTGAAAAAAACCGGGAAAATATTGATAACATCAAATCTGACAATAAAAACGCTACAGATGATGCCAGAAACGCTCTGGATCAGATTAAAAACACCCGCTAAATCTCAAATTTTTTTTATAAAAACCTTGAAAAGCCGGAAACCAGCCGGCTTTTCTTGTTTTTCTTCAAGCCTTTTCTATTTCACTCTATTAAATCACTTTAATTATTTATTTAAATAATTTTTATAAATCTTAACAAAAAACCCGGTGCAGAAATTTAATTTCTCCTTCAATTGAGGGATTTTTACAAATCAATTTTGCTCATACTGCCGATATTTTTACAGATACGGAGGAATGGAATGGTTTTTCTCAAAGAAAATCTTGAGATCATGCAGCTAAGAGAGGTACCGGATATTGATACGCTCCAGAAAACTTT
>JAOUOA010000524.1 GCA_029880625.1 Spirochaetia bacterium | reverse complement strand
AGAAAAGAGGGTCCTTTTCTATGGAATAAACGATTTCGTCTCCCAGCTCTTCTCGAATTTCGCGATGGATGCTGTCTGTCCAGCTGTTGTAGATTTCACCCTTTCCGAGTCTTCCTCCGGGAAGATCTCCCAGACCGCTTGCTCTATCGCGAAGCACGAGAAGCTTTCCTTCTGCATCCATGAGAAATAATTTCAAAGTGATTTGAAAAAATGCAGGGTTCAAAATTTTTCCTGTCTGGAAAGAACGGGTCTGCCGTTTACGATCGTAAGTGTGTATCCGATTCTTTCTGCACAAATTTTAATTCTGCGGATATATCTCTTTTTTTGAAGCGAATCGTAACGATGTCTGTGCAGCTGAAATTCCAGTTCCTCGTAAAAAAATTCTTCAAATCGGGTAAGAGGAGTGAGGAGGTCATAAAAAGATTCTTCAGAGTACAGATGCAGATTTTCCATAAACAGAATAAGAATACGCGAAGTTTCCAGCAGTGATTCTGCCTCTTCATCAGGAAAAAGACCGAGAATACTGGCGGCAAATTCCTGAATAGGCTGTGGAATGTACTTACCATGACCGCTGTATATGGATTCATTCCAGAATACGGATACTCCTCTTTCCAGTACGGCAATCCAGCCGGGATTGAGCGGACACTGGCTGATTTCAAATAAAGCAAGCAGGACAAATACAGTTTCGCGCTCCATCTTTTCTGACATGCGGGTTTCCCAGGAGGTGTCCAGAGTTCCCGTTTCCAGAAAAGGCATGATCACCTGATAGATATCCGCAGCAATTTCTTCTGTGATGTCTGGCGGAAGAGTGATGCTTTTGGAAACCGGTTCTTTTGAAAAAGCATTCAGTATGTAGCTGGAGTCAATCAGATAGAGATAGGCAAGGAAAAGGAGCTTTTCAGGAAGCGTATTTCTGATGTTCAGAACTTTTTCCAGAATTTCAATACGAAGATCTATGTCTTCCAGGGAGTCCAGATATCGCAGCGTAAGCCAGATGTCGGCCCATTCATTTTTCATTAAAAAATTCTGAGCTGCATCATGGGGAAAGGTTCCCCCGATGATTTCAAAAATTTGAAAATCAATTTCAGTAAACTCAATATTTTTAATCAGACGATATGTTTTTTCTTCAATGAATGCAAAAAAAGGCAGTCTTGCTTCTGTGAGATAAAAGTTATTGTTTTTAGATCTGTCGTTTTCTTTATAAAAGGAAAGCGCTTCGGCAGTCTGGAGAATCCCCAGATCAATCAAATCCGTTCCTGAGAGAGAGCCGCCGTCAATGCTGCCGAACAGTTCCCAGAATTCATCGACAAATGAGCTGTCTTCAACTCCATTCTCAATCCAGCTGCTGAGAACGCGGTACAGGTGATGTGCAAAAACTTCACCTGATTCCTCGTCGTTCTGTTCTTTGTATCTTTTATACTGGTTGACGAGTCCAAATTCCATAATGCAATGCCTGTAAAAAGGCTGTATTTCCAGTTAAAGGCCGGTCTATTATCTGACAAGCATAATATCTCAATTTCTGGGCCGTGAAAAGACATATTTTTTCGGGATTTTACTGAATTCAAAAACACCCCCAATTCCGTACAGGCGATTTTTGAGCTTTTTATCCGGAAACAGCTTTCATTTTTTGTTTCTACTTGCCAAATAAAGCGAAATTTAACTTATGTTATGTCATGATGGATAAAACAATAGATGTATTTGGCGTGGGCAATGCAATTGTAGATACTCTGGCATTTGTAGACTCAGATTTTTTAAGAGAAAGAGATTTTCAGCCCGGCATTATGACGCTTGTGGATTCGCATGAGCAGGCAGATCTTTTACAGGATTTAAAATCATTCAACCTGGAATTGCGTTCCGGAGGATCAGCGGCCAATACCATGATCGGCATTGCAAGATGCGGCGGAAGCGGATTTTATTCCAGTAAGGTTTCGAAGGATCCCAATGGTGAGTTCTACCGACAGGATCTTTTAAAAGCAGGGCTTCATTTTGATGTGCATCCGCTTCCGGAAGCTCATGGATCAACAGGGACCTGTGTGGTTCTCACCACACCAGATGCAGAAAGAACAATGTTTACCCACCTGGGCGTTTCCACAGATCTTCATGCGGAAGATATAGATGAAGAACGTCTGAAAAAATGTCAATTCTCCTATGTGGAAGGCTATCTATGGACAGGAGAAAGCACAAAAAGTGCAGCGCTCCGAACAATGGAGCTGTCCAGGAAGAACGGCGTTAAAACAGCATTTACGTTTTCCGATCCCTGGCTTGTAGGTTCTTCTAAAGAGGACTTCAGAGAAATTGTAAAGGAATACTGCAATATTGTTTTCTGCAATGCAGAAGAAGCAAAACTATTTGCCGGTAAGGACGATATCGTAGACAATGCAGCGGAAATCGGTCAGCTTGCAGATCTTGTTTTTGTAACCAATGGAGGAAGCGGCTGTATTGTTGTGGAAGACGGTAAGATTGAAGAAGTTCCGGGTTTTAATGTAAAAGCAATCGATACCAATGGAGCAGGCGATGCTTTTGCAGGAGGTGTCCTTTTCGGATTGAGCCGGGGAAAAAGCGCTGTAGTTTCTGCAAAATGCGGAAACTATCTTGCTTCACGGGTTGTGCAGGTTCATGGAGCCAGAATTGAAGATGACCTGAAAGAGGAAATGGAACGCATCATGAATGAGTGATTTGTTCCTGTTGAAAAACCTGCCGGGCAGATAAAATTAAATTTACAGCTGCAGAATTTTTTGCGGTTAAGTGTATTA
>JAOUOA010000523.1 GCA_029880625.1 Spirochaetia bacterium | reverse complement strand
ATTGTTTTTTCATCCAGAGGTCGCAGGCTCATTAAATCAACCACTTCAGGATCATACCCTTCTTTCAGAAGATGCGGCATGACCTCTTCCACAAAAAGGTAAGCTCTTGACCATGTAATGATGGTGAAATCTTTTCCTTCACGTTTGATATCCGCTTTCCCCAGCGGGATTGTATATTCTTCATCAGGAACCTCGCCCATTGCATTATAAAGAACTTCTGATTCTATAAAAATAATGGGGTTATTGTCCCTGATTGAGGTTTTCAAAAGACCGCATGCATCCTTTGGGGTGGAAGGAGCAACAACCTTCAGTCCAGGGCAGTGGATATAAAAAGATTCAAGCGCCTGCGAATGCTGTGCCGCAACCATTCCGCCAGCTCCGCCGGGAGCGCGGAAAACCATGGGAACGGTAAACTGTCCGTCAGACATGTACATAAGTTTTGCCGCATTGTTGATGATTTGATCGATTGCAACGAGAGAAAAGTTCCATGTCATAAATTCTATAATCGGACGAAGGCCGCACATGGCCGCTCCCACGCCGACTCCGGCAAAACCCTGTTCTGAAATCGGAGTGTCCACAACGCGGAGTTCTCCGAATTTTTCCAGCATTCCCTGACTGACCTTATAGGCCCCCTGATAGGCTCCGACTTCTTCGCCCATGAGGAAAACATTTTCATCCCTTTCCATTTCTTCCGTCATGGCCCGGTTTAAAGCTTCTCTATAACTGATTTTTGACATGATAACCTCTTAATATCTTAACCGTAAAATTTGCAGATGGATGGATTTTCAGTCTGCATATACATTTGAAAAAAGATCGGACGCTGAAGGAACTTCAGATTTTTCAGCAAAGTCGACCGCCTCTTCGATCTGAGATTTAACTTCTGCTTCCATGCGGGATAAATCTTTTTCATCCACTCCGCTCATCAGAAGAGAAAGTTTTGCCCGGTTCAGGGGGTCCCTTTTTTTATATTCTTCAACTTCGTCTTTTGTTCTGTATTTGGCCGGATCCGACATAGAATGTCCCCGGAAACGGTAAGTAGTAATTTCAAGAAGAGTGGGCCCTTCGCCTTTTCTGGCTCTGTCCACTGCCAGCTGGACTCTTTCTTTTACCTTGGTGACGTCATCGCCGATGAAGTTGTCCTTTGCCATGTTGTAGGCAACAGCCCGGATGCTGACATCTTCAACGGAGAGAGCTCTATACATCGGCGTTCCCATTGAATAAAGGTTGTTTTCGCAGATAAATACGACAGGGAGTTTCCACAGGCTGGCCAGATTGAGCGCTTCATGAAAAGCCCCTATATTGGCGGCGCCTTCACCGAAAAAGCAAAGTGTTACGGTTTTATCATTTCTGTATTTACTGGCCCAGCCGATGCCGGCTGCCAGTGCAACATGACCGCCGACAATTCCGTGGCCGCCCATGAAGTTTTTCTCTTTGTCAAAGAAATGCATGGATCCGCCTTTTCCTCCGCTGACTCCGGAACGTTTTCCGAAAAGTTCAGCCATAAGAGCTTTCACATCAAGATCTTTCACAATGGCATGGCCGTGATCGCGGTAGGTGGAAACGACATAGTCTGAAGCGTTGATTGCATTGATCGAGCCTACACCAACTGCCTCCTGGCCGATGTAAAGATGGCAGAATCCGCCAATTTTTCCCGCTGCATAGGCTCTTGCCGATGCTTCTTCAAATCTTCTGATCAGAAGCATCTCTCTGTACATTTTTTTTAATAAATCGATCTGATCTGCAGGAACAGCTTCAACAGGCAAATCCTGCGGAAGATTTTGTTTTTTTTCTTTTGTTGCTTTACTCATATTTTTTTCCGGATTGGAGTTAACAAATCATAAATCCTCTAAACTTTTTTTCTATAAAACTGCATTGATAACACAGGTAATTTGAATTAATTAAATCCCATTTCACGAATATGACCGTATAAAAAATTTTGTAATTGCATCACAGGGCCTCAATCGGGGAATGTTTTCTATAATTGTATGAAGGTTTATGCGCTGCACTATACTGTTTACCTGCTATTATTTTCTTTGATAAACTTGGCTTCGGTTTCCGTCTATCCTGAAAAGGATGCAGAAAGTATATACGGTAAAATTTCCCCTGAAGCATATTTATCGGGAAAATTTACTCCCTCAGGACAGGATTTATTTATTGATGCGGGAAAACTGGGAATACCAACAAACGGGCGAAAACAGTTTTTGCGTAAAGAAGCTGCTGAGGCATTAAAAAAAATGTATCAGGCGTTTCGAAAACAGAATCCCGATACGCCGTTCTGGATTCAGAGTTCAACGCGAAACTTCTGGGATCAAAAACGAATCTGGGAAAGCAAATGGGAAGGCAGAACCAGGGTTGGAGGGAAAAAACTGAATCTAAGCCATAAAGATCCTGAAAAACGCGCAAAAAAAATTCTTGAATATTCTTCAATGCCGGGAACGTCGCGGCATCACTGGGGAAGCGATCTGGATTTTAATAAGCTCTATAACAGTTATTTTGAATCCGGCGACGGTAAAATACTCTATGGATGGCTTGAAAAAAATGCTGCAGATTACGGTTTCTGCCAGCCCTATACTGATGGACGTTCGGGCGGTTACAACGAAGAAAAATGGCACTGGAGCTATCGTCCTCTTGCGTCAAAATTTTTAAAAGATTGGAATGACATTTTTTCCGGCCGTCAGGTTCAGGGATTTCATGGATGGCAGGCCGGGGGAAAATTTGCCGGTGAATATGTAAACACAATTCATTCAGAATGCAA
>JAOUOA010000521.1 GCA_029880625.1 Spirochaetia bacterium | reverse complement strand
CAGGTCCTGGACATTTTGGAATGATCATCAGAGCTCTTGTTTATATCCTTACATACGGAAATCAGATTCATAAAATTGCAGAGCATGCAGTATTAAATGCAAATATGATTCGAAAAAAATTGAAAGATCATTATCAATCCGCATCTGCATCCGATTCAATGCATGAAGCTGTTTTCAGCGACGGCAAGACTAAAATAAACGGCTTTGAGACAATTCATATTGCAAAATCACTGATTGATTATGGATATCATCCTCCCACGGTTTATTTCCCTCTCAGTGTTCCAGGCGCCATGATGATCGAACCTACAGAAACCGAAAGTATGGACAGGATTGACCATTTCTGTCAGGTTATGATTGACATATCAAAACGAATTCATGATGGTGATGAAACGCTGAAAGACACACCCCGCAGGGCTTTTATCCGGAAAGTGGATGAAGTTACAGCGGCAAGAAAACCTGTATTAAATTTCTTTACAAATAAAGCATAATCCAGCGTGTGAGACTACAATGGAATGGGAAAGAATATTAAGAGACTCTGTTAAGGATGGAACCATCCGTGAACTGCATTTAAGGCATGTACCGGTTCTTAAGACCTGTGAAAACTGGAATGATGTAACAGAAGTAGGTCTGATTGATCATCGTACAAAATATGCACATTATAAAGGGATCCTTGTAAAATACGGAGAGCGGCTTTTTTATGTGGAAGAATCCAGAATGCTGGCTCTGGCTCCTTATAGAACCTGGAAAACCAAGGTTCGACTCAAGGTCACAGATATAGAAAAGTGACTTCGATTCGCTTTCAATCTCCTGAATATACCAAAGACGGAAGTTTTTCTCAGGCTGATTTTATATTTGAAGGCGATGAGGAATCCGGCTGGAAGATTTTTCGGAACGGTAAACTTAATCTTGAGCTGGGTCCCGGGTATGTTGCAGTCCGTTCCATAAGCTGCGGCGTTTGCTCCACCGATCTTGCTAGAAAATTTTTACCTTATCCTCTGCCTCAGATTACAGGTCACGAAGTTGTAGGTCTCTATAACGATCGGTATGTAACTGTTGAAATCAATGCATCTCATAAAGCCCGTGGCTTGAAAACAGACTGCAGTTTCTGCAATCATGGAATGGATACCCAGTGTCCTGAAAGGATAACCCTCGGAATTGACCGACTTCCGGGAGGCTTTTCGCCATGGTTCCTTGCTCCTCAAAACGCAATTATAGAAATTCCTGAAGGTGTAAGCACAATGGCTGCAACATTAACTGAGCCTTTTGCAGCGGCTCTCCATGCTGTAGAAGCATCAGGTGTAAAAGATGGAATCATTGCCGTGCTCGGTCCGAGACGCCTTGGAATGCTTGCGCTCGCAGCTCTTCGCGCATTCCGTGAGGAACACAGCCTGAACTTTCGAATTCATGCACTGGTACGTCATAAAGAACTTTACGAAATGTGCCTGAAAATGGGAGCCGATGAATGCATTGATGTTCGAGAAAAGAAAGATTCACTTTTTAAAAAATACGATCTCGTTTTTGATACAACGGGCAATCCGGATGGTCTGAAGGCTGCGTTGAAATATGCACGCCGTGCTGTTCACCTGAAATCGACAAACGGACAGGCTGTGATGGGGATGGATCATCTTACCGATATGGTAGTGGATGAAATTTCTCTTCTTCCTTATAGCGAATCTTCATTGGATTTCACCTGGGCTTCCGAAAAAAATAAACGGAAAAATCTGAATGTTTATCTGGATTCGGAAATTTCTGAATCTGTAACAGAAGAATTAAAACAAAAATACCCTAAAAGAAATTTTTATCAAATAACGATTGAAGAAGCAAAAGAAAAAATTGATTTAGAAGCCAGCCTGAACGGAGAGAAAGGTCTTTTTCTTGACGGCTCGCCTTTTCCGAGATTTGATCTAGCCATTGCATCTTCATTGAAATCAGCCGACCGGATCATCCGTCCTGTCCCCGGCGAAGAGTTTTCCATTCTGCGTCCCCGCGGGGCGATTCTCTTAAAAATTGAGGATTATGCATCTGAACTGGATCAGGAGATTTGCTCGGAAGAACTGGAACTTCATTCTTCACGATGCGGCAGTTTTGAAAGAGCGCTGGACTTAATGAAAAATAATTCAGCTCTTGTTTCTTCGCTTGAAAAAATGGTAACCCACCGTTTTAAATTGGGGCAGATCTCCGAGGCATTTTCTACTGCAGGAGACAGCTCAAAAAGCATCAAGGTTCTTGTGGAAACGGATGCAAATCCAGTATGAATTTTAAAAATCCAGCTCCCACAGTCGATATCATCATAGAAATCGGTTCCGAAATTGTTCTCATTGAAAGAAAAAATCCTCCTTACGGTTATGCCATCCCTGGAGGTTTTATTGACGAAGGAGAAAGTGCGGAATTGGCAGCAGTTCGGGAAGCAAAAGAAGAAACAGGGCTGGATGTAGACTTAACGGACCTCTTATACGTATACTCGGATCCTTTAAGAGATCCCCGTAAACATACGCTTTCAATTGTCTATACCGCCTCCGCGCAGGGGACTCCTTTCGCGGGAGATGATGCGAAACGTGCATTTTTGTGCAGACCGGACCAGCTTCCGGAAGATCTTGTATTTGATCACAGCCGGATACTGGGCGATTATGCAATTTTTAAAAAAACAGGAAAACGTCCCCAGCCTTCTGTGAATTTAAAGCGGAATTCATGAACTGATTCCCTGGATGATTTCCTTCCCGCTGGCGCTGACGGATATAATTGAAAAAAGGAAATATTT
>JAOUOA010000522.1 GCA_029880625.1 Spirochaetia bacterium | reverse complement strand
CTATCTCATTTAAAAAAGATAAAGGAAGTCTGAAACTGAGTGAGAATTCCCTGAAACGTATCAATGAGCTGGCTTTAGAAAGCATTAAAGGTTCATGGATCTGTATTGATAAAGACATCTTAAATGAAGATTCCAGTCTTTTTGTATTTCAATTTATGAATTCTGAAGTTTATGAAAAGGATGATGGCGAATCAATAGCTATTGTTGTGGATTATTTTGATAATGGCGCCCAGGGAATTCTTGTTACAAAGACCAATGATGGTATCGAAGTGATGGTTCCATTTATTGATGAATTTGTTACATTTAATAAAGCAGAGAAGAAGATGTTGATTCCTTCTTTTCGACAGTTCATTCAATCATGAAATTTCAAATTTTAACACTTTTTCCGGAAAGATATACAGCCTATAAAGAATCAGGCTTGCCAGCACGGGCACATAAAAAAGGTTTGTTTGAAATCAATACCGTGAACCTTCGTGATTTTGCAGATCCGGGCCGCGGGGACAGAATCGATGATACTCCTTATGGAGGCGGTCCTGGAATGGTTCTTGAAGTGAGTCCGATTTACAGGGCTCTGAACCAGCTAACAGAGAAATTTCCTGTGGTATTATTTACACCCAGAGGAAAAAAGCTGAATCAGAAAATGGTAAGATCCTTCTCCGGTAGAACAGGATTTACACTCATTTCAGGTTACTATGAAGGCGTCGATGAAAGAGTGGCAGAACACCTTGTAGATTATGAAATCTCTCTTGGTGACTTTATTCTTGGATCCGGAGATTTACCGGCTCTTTGTTTTATTGAATCTGTAACTAGGCTGATTCCAGGGTATATGGGATCGCCTGAAAGCCATATAGAGGAAAGTAATGAAAATGAGTTACTTGAATATCCTCAATATACCAAACCAGCTGAATTTAACGGCTGGAAGGTTCCTGACGTTCTGCTGTCGGGAAACCATAAATTGATTCGCGAATGGCGTATGACAAAAAGCAGAGAAATTACAGAATTAAGGATGAATGAAAATGAATTCTGAAAATGAAAATGAGCAGAACAATGAAGAAAATCAACCTGCAGAAAATACTGCCGAAGTATCTGTCGAAGATATAGCTGTGGCAGTAGAAGATACGCCTGCAACCGAATCAGAGAAAACGGAAGATAATATTGAAAAACCTAAAAAAGAAGGCAGCGCTTCACGCCTGACCATCAAAGGCGGATATATTAACACATCATTGCCTTCAGATACACTTTATAAAGAAAGGCCTGAATTCGCAGTAGGTGATTCTTTGAAAGTTCATTATAAAATCAAAGAAGGGGATAAGGAAAGAATTCAGATCTTTGAAGGAAATGTTATCTCAATACGCGGTGAAGGCCTTGGAAAAACTTTTACGGTTAGAAGAATTGCTCATGATGTTGGTGTGGAAAGAATTTTTCCCTATCATTCGCCTTCCATTGCAAATTTGCAGGTTGTAAGACGCGGACTTGTCAGAAGAGCAAAACTCTACTTTCTTAGAGGAAAATCCGGAAAAGAAGGAAGAATCAAAGAAAAAATTTCTCAGTCATTTTCTGAAAAATCAAAAAAGAAAGCCGCAGCCAAAAAGAAGACAGCTGTAAAAAAGAAAGCTCCGGCTGCAAAAAAGAAAGGTGCCGCCAAGAAAAAGACTGCAAAAAAATCCTCTGCAAAAAAGAGTTCCTGAGCCTCTTTTTTGTTAAGCTGTTAGATTTCTGAGAAATAAAAAAGAACCTTTTTTAAATCTAGAACTTGAAAGCGGAGCCACTCTTATTGCCGGAGTGGACGAAGCAGGCAGGGGATGTCTTGCAGGTCCTCTTGCTGTGGGGATCAGTATTTTTCATAAAAATTTTTTTTTAAATCCATTGCCCGATGAACTTCAGGAAATTGATGATTCAAAAAAAATCCCTCCTGCAAAACGAGAATTCCTTCTGGATTCGATAAAAAAACATGCTTCCTATTCCTGTGTAGTTCAGATTTCCAATCGCTGGATAGATAAAATAGGAATCAATCCTGCAACAGAGTATGCAATTATCAGAGGTTTATTGCGTGCTCAAATTGACAGGATTTATCCGGAAAAAATGTTTCTGGATGGAAACTTTAAGTTCAAAAATATTCCCAGTTATTTTCCAGATTTGGATTATCAATCCATAAAAAGCGGAGATTCAAGAGTTTTTTCAATTGCTGCAGCATCGATTCTTGCCAAGGTTACAAGGGATCGAAGAATGAAGCGCTACAACCGCTTTTTTCCGGGGTATGATCTGGATCTTCATAAAGGCTATGGAACCAAATCTCACCGGGAGTCCATAAAGAAAAACGGTCTTTCACCGATACACAGAAAAAGTTATACTTTAAAAAGCTGATACTGTTAAAAATCTATTCAATTGAATTAGTGAAGATTGAAAAGATTTTAATCCAGGATTCCATGCAGATTTCAAATTTAAAATTAAAATTATTCAAACATGAGATCGGTCCGGAGTTAAATAAACTATTCAGGCATGGAAATGAAATCCGGGCAACTGTGGTCAGAGGCGGTTCTGCCAACGAAACTGCTGTTTTAAAATCAGGACGTTCCGTTTTTCAGGCTAAAATTGACAGCGGTTTTATCTCTGAAAATCAGAAAATTTATCTGAAAGTAGAAAAAATCAATGAAACCATAAAACTCATCATCTTAAACCGCTCCTTGCGAATTCAATTCAATCCGGCTGACAAAGGAATTGATTTAACATCCTTTCATTCGTTTATAAAATTTCTTGG
>JAOUOA010000520.1 GCA_029880625.1 Spirochaetia bacterium | reverse complement strand
CGCTTTACTCAATGGACTGGCGCTTTTATACTTTCTTAAATATAAAATCAAAGAAATTTCAATAAAAAAACTGCTTTTCTCTCTTTTCAGACAGTTCCCGCTCTGGCTTTCTCTTCTACTCTATCTTCTGATTATGGAATATTATCTTCATGCTTTTCTTGACTCTCTTGGAGATTCCATAACAGAACTTCTTAATTCGGAACTGAATGCAAGATACAGATCCATGGTACATGTCGCTTTCGGAGTTACCGGAGGGATGATTCTATACCTTGCACTGGCCAGATACATGAATCTTGCAGAAGCAAATGTGTTTTTTTCTGTTCTGGAAAGATTTAAACGAAAAAAATAACACAATCAGGATTTTACATTAAGTCTGAGATCTGCATGCCGGTCCAATGATACTAGCAAGGCATACAGCGATAAAAATTTTTATAAAATTACAGCTTCCTGTTTAAAGAACCCGTCGCAGACTGCAGAATTGTGATTCTATGATATCATAATCATAAGGATTCTTGGAGTGAAAAAATTAAAATATGATCGTCAAAGAAAGAGGAATATAATATTTTGATTTAAAGTGCAGTTGAAAATTTTTAACAAACCATGTATTATACACCTTTAAAAATAATTTATTTTATTCTGGGATCCATTTCTCTGGGCCTTGGAATTCTGGGCATAGTCCTTCCGGGACTTCCGACAACTCCGTTTCTGCTTCTGTCAGCGGCGCTGTATGTAAAAAGCTCAAATCGTCTTTATCAATGGCTTTTAAATCATAAGATTTTCGGTAAAATCATACGCGAATACAGAGAAAATAAAACTATTCCCGCAAAGCAGAAATATCTGGCTCTTTTTATGATGGCATCCATGATCACGCTGTCAGTATTCGTTTTTCTGGAAAATCTTTATCTCAGAATTGCTGTTCTTATACTTGGAGCCGTAGGAGCTTTTGTTGTCATCTCCATACCGACAGCAAGAAAAGACCCCGAACGTTTTTGATTGACCGATAACGCTTCTCAAAAAGATTCATAAATTATGGGTTTGGATCCTAAATACCGGTCAATCGTTATCTGGCTCTTCAGTATTTACTTCTTCGTTGGATTGATGGTCATGGTGGGAGGCATTACCAGACTGACTCGTTCCGGACTTAGCATCGTCGAGTGGGAACCGTTCACAGGAATCATCCCTCCGCTATCAGAAACATCCTGGCAGGAAGAATTTGAAAATTACAAGCAGTACCCCGAATATAAAAAAAATAATCGAGGAATGACGCTTGAAGAATTTAAGTTTATTTTCTTCTGGGAATTTATTCACAGGCTCCTCGGACGTCTGGTCGGTTTTCTTTTCTTAATTCCATTTCTATATTTTGTGATTCGTAAATCCCTTAAGGGAAAAGATATTTATTTAACAGCTGCAGCTTTTGTACTTGGAGGACTGCAGGGCTTCATGGGATGGTTCATGGTGGAAAGCGGACTCAGGGAGATGCCCCGCGTAAGCCACTACCGTCTTGCCGCTCATCTTCTCCTTGCCCTTCTGATTATGATGTACATTTTCTGGATTGCTCTGTACATTTATTTCAGAGAAAGGCGAATTCTTCCGGAGCTTAAACATGCAGAACGTCTTCGAAATTTTTCCTGGTTCATCACTGCTTTGATCGTATTTCAAATTATGTATGGGGCGTTTACCGCAGGAATCAGAGCAGGATACATGTACAACACATTTCCGCTTATGGGAAATTCGCTTATCCCTTCGGAAATTTTTAATTTAAATCCTGCATGGATTAATTTTTTTGAAAATATGAGCGCCATTCAGTTTATCCACAGAACTCTGGCCTGGATTCTGCTTCCGCTCATTTTATTTTTTTTCTTTTATTCTAAAAAATTCCATCTGGATCGTCTTAGCCGATCAAGCATTGCATTTCTTTTGCTTTCCATTAACGCTCAGTTCATCATCGGTATTTTTACAATCCTGTATGCAGTTCCTGTTTTTCTGGGAGTACTCCACCAGATGGGCGCCGTCGTCCTTCTCACATTTTCTGTTCTGATAAATTTTTCACTTACATCCAGAAGCAGCCGGACTTAAATTATGATTCTTTCATTGCTTGCAAAATTTTTTAAGACAGAAGCGAATCAAACAACGCCCGGGAAAGAGATCCTGGCTGGAGCCGTAACCTTTTTCACCATGGCGTACATTATTTTTCTGAATCCGGCAATCCTATCGGGATCTCTTTTCGGAACCCCTACAGGAATGAGTGCATCGTCTGTCGCACAGGCGACAATTCTTGCCTCGTTTCTCGGATCCATCACAATGGGGCTTTACGCAAGGCTTCCCATTGCCCTTGCGCCCGGGATGGGAGAAAATTTCTTTTTTGCACTGACAGTCATTCCTGCCGCTGCTGCCCTCAATCCTGATAAGGGATGGCAGACAGCTCTCGGCGCAGTGATGATATCAGGAATTTTATTTTTTATACTTTCTGTTTCCGGTGCGCGCAAATGGATCGTCCAGGCCGTATCGCCGGGGATGAAAGGCGCGATTGCCGCAGGGATCGGACTTTTTATTGCATTGATCGGGCTGAAAAATGGAAGTATTGTCATTCATTCAGAATCCACGGGCATGGCATTGAATCCGGAAATCTACGGTCCCGATGCTTTAATTTTTCTTGTTGGACTTTTTCTAACGGTTGCGCTTCATGGAAGGAAAATTCCAGGATCCATTCTCATTGGAATTGTATTTACAACCCTTCTTTCTCTTGCTTTAAAATTAATTTTTACA
>JAOUOA010000519.1 GCA_029880625.1 Spirochaetia bacterium | reverse complement strand
TATTTTTTTCTTTCAAACCTTCGTATTGCAGGGCATTTCCGCAATCAAAATATGATCCTCTGTAAATTCTTCCTTCGGGGGGATGCAGCTTCCGCCAGATATGACCCAGTTCTCCCTCCTGATTTTTAGGGATTTCTTCAAGGATTTGTGCATTCATAACCGAGTATCCAATATAATAATATTTTCCTCTTTCAGAAAACTCAATTTTTCCGGATTGCAGATTCATTCCTGTTTCCCTGGAATTTATGTCCCTTTCTGAAAGGAAAAGCACAGAATTAAAAACCTCTTCAGGAATTGAATCTGGAGCATCCTGATCATCAGGAAGAAAAATTGTATCTGGATTTAAAAGCACCAGTTTCTGATCGAGACTGCTTCCCAGAGCGGTGCGGATTCCCCCGGCAGTTCCCAGAATTTTTTCTTCCTCAGAAAAAATCAGTTCCGCATGAGGGTACCGGGAAAGCTGATTTACAATCTGCCCTCCCAGATAATGCACATTGATATAAATTTTCGAAATTTTCCATCGGAATAAATTATAAAGTGAATAATAAATCAGAGGAATCCCGGCCACGGGTAAAAGCGGTTTGGGAATCGTTTTTGTATATTCTCCCATTCGTTTGCCGAAACCGGCAGCAAGAATAAAACCGGATTCTGTCATTTGTATTTCAGTTTCGGATAAATTTCGGACTGTATAAAGCCTGTAAATTCTTTTACGGGACCTTTCTCATCCGCTTCATCCATAATTAGATTTAAGATTCGGCATGCCGATAAAATCGACGGCAGAAATTCGCTCTGTTTTTTTTCATTAACAAGAAAAAGATAGGATCCAAGCGCTTTAAGGATCCGCTGCATTGCCTGATAATAAAAGATTGTTTGATCTGCAGGAAATCCCGATTGGTCTGAATAATACCGGAATCCTTTTTGAATCAGATTGGCAGAAAAGCCGGTATAGGGATCAAATAAAAAACTGCTCAGATCATAATAGCGGTGTCCCATACGGGCATCCTGAAAATCAATCACAGTCATATCCGCATTTTCGCTCAGTTCGCTTAAAATTATATTGCGGGAATGAAAATCTCTGTGGGTAAAAACAAAATCGTTTTTTTGAATGACTTCATTTACAAATCTTTCGTATTCGCCGCACATAAGCTTCACGGTTTTGGTTTCTGAAAGGCCTTTTTCTATCTTCTCAAGAGCATTCAGAAGAAAGTGTTTTTCAAAATCAAATTTTTCTCTGTCAAAAAAACGGGAACGAACCGGCTCGGGGGCTTCAAGCGAATGCAGCTTCACCAGAAAATCCAGTGATCGGTAAATCATCTTTTCGGATGATTCAGAACTGCCGTCAAGAAACTGCGACAGATCGCAGGATCCGGAGAACGCTCCAGTGAAAAAATTTTTCTCATCGTTAAATCCGTAAATAGCAGGCACATTAAACTTGTTCTCTAAAAGACTGCTTCCAATTGCATAAAAATCAGAATGAATAAAATCTTTCTCGTCAGAGTTGATGCAGATCAAAACTGAACAGGATAAAATCTTCTGGGGATCGGGAACCATAACCAGTGTCTGCACAGATCCAGAGTTTTCAATACAGAGGGCCGCCTCAACTTCGGATGAAAACTCCAGCCTGAAGTATCTTCGCGCTGAAGCTTCCACGCGAAGAGGCAGAATTTCAAAATCAAAACCGGTATTTTTTTTCAGGGAAAGAAATACATCTTCCAAAACCTGCCCCATTACTTGCTCAGGTCATTAATCATCAGTCCGATGCGTTCCACGCCCGTTCGGATATTTTCTTCGCTGAGAGCATAGGAAATACGAAATGCATTATCGTCTCCGAAAGCAATTCCGGGAACGGCCGCAACATCATAGTGATCAAGAAGATGCGCGCAGAAAACTTTTGAGTTAAACTCTTCTTTTCTTTCTTTTTTAATTTTCTGAAATTTATCCAGCTTATAAATTTCGCTGATGTCGGGGAAAATGTAAAATGCTCCGGTAGGCTTGTTTGTTTTCAATCCCGGAATGGACAGAACCATATTGTAAACCAGCTCACGCCTTTTTTCAAAGGCCTGACGCATTTCTTCAATGCAGTCCTGCGGGCCGTTCAGAGCCGCAACTGCTCCTGCCTGGGAAATGGAAGAAGCATTGGAAGTGCTCTGACCCTGCATCGTTTCAATATTTTCAATTAAATATGCAGGACCTGCTCCGTATCCGATCCGCCATCCTGTCATGCTGTAGGCCTTGCTGACACCGTTTGCAATAAACACTCTGTCTTTTAATTCAGGAAAGAGCATGGCCAGATTTGAAAACTTCATTCCGTCAAAAAGGATATGTTCGTAAATGTCGTCGGATACAATTAAAATTTCAGGATGCTTTAAAAGAACATTTCCCAGTTCGCGCATCTGATCGGGCGTATAGGTGCTTCCCGTCGGATTGGAAGGCGAATTCAGAATAATGGCTTTTGTTTTTTTTGTAATCGATTTTTCCAGCTGTTCAGGAGTCAGAAGATAATTCTGCGAAAGTGGGCAGTCAACAATGACAGGAGTTCCTTCTGCAAGGCGCACGATATCTGCATAGGAAACCCAGTAGGGAGCCGGAATGATTACTTCATCGCCTTTATTGAGACTTGCGACAAATACGTTATAAATCAGCTGCTTTCCGCCGTTTCCCACGGTGACTTCTTTTGCCGTGTATTCGAGGTTGTTGTCTCTTTTGAATTTATCAATGACTGCTTTTTTCAGAGCCGGTGTGCCGCCGACAGCCGTATATTTGGTCTGCCCTTCATCGAG
>JAOUOA010000518.1 GCA_029880625.1 Spirochaetia bacterium | reverse complement strand
CGCTTTCTTTCGCGGCGTAACATGCAAGATCGGCTGCGCTCATAATTTTAGATATATTTTTTTCTTCGGACGTAATGGTGGCAATGCCGAAACTCGATCCAATTTCAAAAGAACGGTCATGCCAGCTGAATCTGTATTCTTTAATTAAAACCCGCAGTTTTTCGGCAATGTCAAGAGCATTTTCGATATTGCAGTTCTCAAGGAGCATGCCGAATTCATCTCCGCCAAGGCGGGCAAATGTGTCTCCTTTTCGTAGATTTGTATTGATGATTCCCGCCAGCTGTCTGAGAAGTTCGTCTCCGGCCATATGTCCGCAGGTGTCATTGACGATTTTAAACTGATCCAGATCCATATAGATTAAATTGTGAACCTGTCCGGCGTCTGTTTCCTGGATCACCTGGGATAATTTTTCTTCAAATTTTCTTCTGTTGTAAAGACCGGTCAGAGAATCGTGGCTTGCCTGATAGGAAAGCTGACGTGTAAGCTTTCGATTCTTGCTTACATCCTGAATGACGATTACCGCCCCCATGATTTTATTATTCTGGCTGTACATTGGCGCTGAAGAAACTTCCACAGAAACTTTTTTTCCGTTTTCGCGAAGGATTGCAGTATGACCGGTTAAGATTTGAGGAGATTTTGTCTGGATGGATGCCTGAAATGGATTTGGAATTTTCTCAAGGGTGTTTTCTTCAATAAGCTTGAGGATATCATTTACGTGCTTTCCTTCAAGATCTTTGCTGCTGGATTCAAACAGTTTTTCGCCGGCAGGATTTAAATATTGAATCAGGCCGTCAGAATCTACCGTAATAACCGAGTCTGTAATGGACTGCAGAGTGACAAAGTTTCTTTCTTTTTCCTTGAAAACTGCTTCAAGAGCTCCGTTAATAAATTTTGCAAGGAATCCAAATTCATCATTTCTATTTTCATTGAAGCGGACAAACTCATTCCCTTCTGCAAAAAGAATTGCATCATCAAGCATCTTCCATAATGGAACCGTTATTATCTTTTGAAGAATTTTTTGAAGAATCAGACCGAATAAAGTCACGACAAGACCGATTACGATGATTGTAATTTTTCTCTGTCTGGAAACTTCATCGTCAATGCTTTTGAAATAAATTTTAATAATCGAATTTTTTTTAATTAAGGGATCATATCGTATGTAGGAGAATGAATAATAAGAGTTCTTAATTTCTCCTGTTGTGATTTCAACATCGCCTGCGATAAATTTTATGGATTGAAAATTGTCTTCCTGAATTGAATTTGCTTTATGAATAAAATCTCTGGAAAATTCTTCTGATTCATATGGCAGTTTGTTTGACCGCAGAAAAATCTCCAGTAAATGAAATACATTTCCCGCATTTCCTTTATTCTGCTGGTAGATATCTTCTTCTCTTCCCTGCAGAAGGATGAAGGATAACAGCAATCCGACCAGAACCATTCCCCAGAAAACGATTCCGGTTATGCGCAGTGTGAGTTTATTATATTTATGTAATAGCAAATTGCCTGCCTGTTATCTTCTGAACCCGACATATCTTAAAATCTCAAGCATGGGGCATACATCACTGATTCCTGCTCCGAGAATTGCAAAACCCAGAAACCATGGAATAAACCATAAAAAATCAAAAAAAAGAACAAAGGATAGGATTAAAATAAAAGCCATTGTAATCCTCCACATTCTGTCTGCATGAAAATTAAATCTGCAGGGAGTTCTTTCATCTGTATCGGTGCTGTGCAATGAATCGTTCAGGGCCGCAAAGGGAATTTTTACAAGGAATCTGGGAATGAGAATATCGGTAAGAGCTTCAAAAAGGACAATTACGATGATTCCATAGATGATTTCTTTGATATCAAAAAATAAGGATATGAGGATCATTGAACCTATTACCATATTATAAAGTTTACGATTCATTCCATTTCTCCAGTTAAGAGGAAGGTGATTCTTTTAAATCTCACAGATCTTTTTTACGGTTTCTGTATTAATATTTATTATTAAGAAACCTGACAGGATAAATAGGTTTCTTAATAATAAAAGTCTTCCATAAGATATAGAATAGAAGAGTCTATCACATATATCAAGTATATTTTTTTAATTAATAATATTTATAAGAATGGTTCTATAGATAAAAAAGATAGAATAAAATATATATATTTCAGGATTTTCAATTTTTTTCGTTTTATTGACAGAATAAAAAAGAGTGATGAATTTGTCGGACGGTATGATGTTCGAAAATGATCCGCTCATCATTTATCGATAAAATTTCCTTCGTTCAACTCTTCTGAATGACCTGAACCAATGATTCCTGATTCAAGTTATGCATTTTCCCAATGACAGAAGCTTCCGGAAATCCTGATTCGTGAAACATGGATAAAATTTCTTTCGTATGGGTAGGAGATGCACTGAGTAGAAGGCCTCCTGATGTCTGTGGATCGCAAAGCAGGCGCCTTTGCCAATGTTCCATTTCCCCGGGAATTTCAACAAGATGTGAATAACTCTTCCAGTTTCTTTCGACTGCTCCGGGAAAATTTTCGCGTTTTACATATTCAACAGACTCTGAAATTAAGGGAATTTCGGCGAAGCGAATTTCTGCCGAAACGCCGGATGATTTGCAGATTTCTAACAGATGCCCTAATAGCCCGAATCCTGTAACATCGGTCATTGCATGAACTTCAGAGATCCCTGCAAATTTTCTGCCGGGAGTGTTGAGTCTTGTTGTATAAGAAATCATTTTTTTGTAGGCGCTTTCAGAAAGTGAAGCGTTTTTAATCATATGACTTAAAATTCCTATTCCGAGCGGTTTTCCGATAATAATATCAT
>JAOUOA010000052.1 GCA_029880625.1 Spirochaetia bacterium | reverse complement strand
TCTTTTCATTTCTTCTGCTATCCACGTTTCTCTTTTCCCAGTCAATTCCGGATCAGTTGAATGAAGCAAGGGATGAAATCAATAGAGCAATTGAACTCGGAGCTGAGAAAAATGCATCCGATGCCTTAAAAGAGGCCCAAAGATTGATCGACGAAGCCGATCAGAAATTTACAGCCGGGGATTCTGAATCCGCGGTTTCTCTGGCAAACTCCTCAAAGGAAGCTGCCATTCGTGCAGCCATGACTTCCGCGCCTGTTTATATAAAAGAGTTAAAAGAGTCTGCCGGGGAAGCAATCGCCGAACTGGAAAAAAGCGGAACCCCCCAGGAAGATTTGGCTTCTTCAAAAAAGCTGTATGCTGAAGGGGAATCATTTCTTAACAACGCATCTGCTGCTTCAGCTTCAGAAGATACAACTTCTGCATTAAAAGCCTATCAGGAAGCGGCAGTTAAATTTTCAGATTCGTATGATTCATCAGAGACATTGATTGCCTCCAATTCCTCTTCTGAACCATCCGGTTCAGGCGGCGATGATGTTTTATCTTTGAAAGCAAGTGAAATTGAAGTCAAAATTCAAAAAGCCCGAGAATTCGGTGCAGAAAGCCTTGCTGCAGAAGATCTGAAAGCTGCAGAAGCAGCTCTTGTGGAATCCAATACAGCACTTGATTCCGGTAATACTTCTGAGGCATCCGCCCGACTGGCAGTCGCTGAAGAAAAGGCAGACCTTGCTTTAGAAAAGTCTCTTTCAAAGCATGCTGAAGCAAAAAAAGATGAAGCTGAAAAAGAAGTTGCTTCTGCACAGTCTGTTTACAATCAAAAAAATGTAAATAACAGCACCATGCAGGATTATTTGAATGCAGCTAATGAAGCGCTTCAGTCGGCAAAAGACAGAATTACAGAACGCCAGTATGAAGAATCCATTAAGGATTCATCAGAGGCTTTAAATCTTGCGAGGGTATTAAAAGATCAGATTGATGGAACACAGCTTGCACAAAATGATACAGAATCTACTGAAAATGAATCTGAAAGTGTTCCTTATGGAGGAGGCCCTGGAGCCGGACCTGCTGCTTCTGAACCAGAACAGGAAACAACGCCTGTATCTTCTCCTGAATATAAAGAATATACGGTAAAAAATAAACGTCCCTCTGATTGTTTATGGAGAATTGCTGCTTATGAATTTCATTACGGTAAAGGAAAATACTGGAAGAAAATCTACGAAGCAAATAAAGATAAAATCAAAAATCCCAATATCATTCATCCGGGAATGGTATTAAAGATACCTCCGATTCCTGGAACCTCCGGTTTTCAGGAAGAACCTCAGACTCCTTCAGAAGAACCTCAGACTCCTTCAGAAGAACCTCAGACTCCTTCAGAAGAGCCTGCTTCTGTTGAAGAAGATCCTTCAGCTGTAAAGGATGAAGATACATCTTCTGAATCTGATCAGCCCTCTGCTGAAACTCCCTCAGAAGATGAACACAGTCCAAAAGAAGAAGGCACTTCAACGAATCCAGAAGAAGACAGCGCTGTAACTTCAGATGAGGATTCTGCAGCTCCTTCAGACGATGAAGCGGCGGAAGATGACTCTGATACTCCTGCAGATGATGAAACTGATCCACCCGAAGAAGATTCTTCTTCCATGGATGAAACTCCGGCAGATGACGAAGATAATTCAGGTCCGTCAGAAGATGTACCTGCAGAAGATCAGCCTTCTGAAAATTAAATAAAAAGGGTCATTCCTTAAGCAAAAAAGCCCTGATTTTTCAATCAGGGCTTTTTTATTTTTATACTGTTTGTAAAGGGTAAAATTTATTAACTCTCAGTCCTCTTCTGTATCATAAAGAATTCTTTCATCAATATTATTAAAAAAGATTCTGACAGGATCAAATTCTCTATCAATCGCAGTATAGTAAATGGCATGGATCTGCTTTTTTCGGAATCTTAATTTTCCAATTCTTCTGTAGGTATCGGTTGCAACAGTATAGGTTCCTTCAAATTCATAGGTTCCTTCAGGATCATCCTCTGACTTTTTTTTATATTCATACTTCCATTCAGGATAATTTTTTGCAATTGCTTCATACCATCCAGTTGCATATAAGTTTTTACCGGATTCATCCAGTGTCTTAAAATCCAGACCTCTGTATTCAATAGAGGCAGGAAGACCATTGGGTGCAAAACCAACAATTTTAAAATGAAAGTAGTGATCCTTGCTTTCCTGCCAGTTTACAGGAGCATAAAAGATAATATTATTTTCTGGAACTGGATATTTGAGCAGCTTTGGATTTTTTTGTGTGATCTGATTATTTCGGCATCCAGATGCGAAAACGATTAGGGATATAATGGAAATTAAAAAAGGAGTCTTAAAGTATATCATGTATTTCTTAGTCCGTTCTGTCACACATTTTGTTTTATATTTTTATTATCAGGGTGGTTTTGTATGAGTTTAATCTTTTGTTAAAATCTCATAGCCATCTTCTGTAACCAGGCATGTATGTTCATACTGAGCCGAAAGGGATCCGTCAGCTGTGGTTACAGTCCATCCATCATTTTCGTTTATGGTAACTGTATGTGCTCCCATATTCACCATGGGTTCTACAGTAAAAATCATTCCTGGCCGGATCAAATGATTGATGTGTTTCTGGCGGTAATGGGGGACGGTAGGCTCTTCATGAAAATTCCTTCCAATACCATGGCCTGTTAAATCCCTGACAATTCCATAGCCCTTTGGAGTTAAAAAATCATCAATTGCATTTCCAATATCAGAAATTCTTCCAGAAGGTTTTATGGCATCGATCCCTGTATACATTGCCTGTTCCGTGTCCTTTAAAAGCATTTCAGTTTTTTCAGGAATATTACCGATTGCGACCATTCGAGAAGTGTCGCCGTGATATCCGTTTAATTTAACGGTGATGTCAATATTAATGATATCTCCTTCTTTCAGGATTTCATTTTTTGACGGAATTCCATGACAGACCACATCATTGATTGAGGTGCAGATACTTTTCGGGAATCCTTTGTAGTTTAGAGGCGCACTTACGGCTCCTTTTTTTCTTGTATATTTATCAGCAAAATCATTTAATTCCAGAGTAGAACGGCCTGCACTGGCAATCCCGGCTGTTTCCTGGAGGACTTCCCGGGCCAGTTTACAGGCATCACGCATTTTTATGATTTCATTTTTACTTTTAATATGGATCATAGAATGACTTTGAACAGGTATGACCATGGATAATTTAAGCTCCCTTTTCATCAAATGGATTTATTTATAAATGAAATAAAGTATTTTATTTTAAGATGCTGAAAAAAGGAACGATCGGCAATAAAGCCTTCTCTACATAAATTGCAAAAACCAAAATCTCAATCCTTTTTTTCTAAACTATTTCTATACTATATAAATATAAATTCCCCGGTATCATCGATCAAAAATCATCAGAAGGATTGAATTTTTTCATTAGATTCAGTTGACGTTCCCTGAAGTGTTCAATAAATTGTCCGCACGGTTCAGAAACCGTGACAAATTATGGAGTATCACAGTCAGTTCTCAGCTTTTATCTTCAGATCAGGGAGAGACTTATCCATTGCTGCATTTAATTGCGGCATCCTTTCCCATCATTATTTTCACATCACAACAGGTTTTCAATATTGAGAACCCTTCAATTAAATAATTTTTTGCTTTTAAATTTCAGAAAAGGGATTTTTTTCAACGATGATTTCTTTTTCGGGATAGCAGGATAGGCCAAGCTTAATATATGGACAGTTTTCTTTTCTTTGATATAGCAATCATTTTTATTCTGGTTCTGTTTAATGGTTTTTTTTCCGGATCGGAAATTGCAATTATTTCTGTCAGGGCCAGTCAGCTCAAAGCACGTGTGGAAAAAGGAGATCGACGGGCAAAAATTATTTCCCGCTTAAAATCGGATCCGAATAACTTTTTTGCTACAGTGCAGATTGGGGTTACCATTATCGGATCACTGGCCTCTGCCTACGGAGGGGTGCGGTTGGTGCCGCTTCTATCCCCTGTATTTGAGGGTATCCCGGTGGAAATCATTCAGGAAATGGCAGGGGAGATTTCTCTTGCCATTCTTGTCATTGCAATTTCCTATTTAAGTCTGGTTCTGGGAGAACTGGTTCCAAAATCAGTGGCTTTAAATTATGCAGAACGATATGCTCTGATAGTCGCCTATCCGTTAAACTTTTTTTCAATTCTTTTCTCAACTTTTACCCGTCTATTGACTATATCTAGCAATCTCATCCTGAAACCGTTCAAGGATCAAACCAGTTTCAGTGAAACCAAACTTCTGGAAGATGAAATCCGTCATCTTCTTGAAGAAGGCGTCAAGGCAGGAACCTTTGAAAGAATTGAACATGAAATCATTGAAAATGTTCTTGAAGTAAATGAAACTTCTGCAAAAGAAATTATGGTACCCCGGGTTGAAATCAGCGCAGTTCAGGTTGATGCCAGCCAGGATGAACTTGCCATGTTGATGGATTTTCACCACAGCAGAATGCCTGTTTTTAATGAAAATCTGGATCACATTGTAGGCGTTCTTCATGTAAAAGATCTTATGCGGGTTGCCATTAAAAAGGGCAAGTTCATGTTAAAAGAGCTGGTAAGGCCTGCCTATTTTGTTCCTGAAGCAATGAAAATCGGAAAAATCCTTCAGGAAATGCAGAAAAGAAAAATTCATATAGCCATTGTTGTCGATGAGTTCGGAGGAACAGCCGGTCTTCTAACAATGGAAGATATTCTGGAAGAAATTGTAGGTGAAATTCAGGATGAAAGCGAATCCGATGAATCGGATCGTGTGATCCGTACCCCTGACGGAAGCTATCTTGTATCCGGATCCATTTCCATTTCCGATTTTAACGAAGAATTTGAAAAGGATCTGGATGAATCAGACGGCTACACAAGCCTTGCAGGCTACATCATTGAAAAGCTGGGAAGATTTCCCGAGGTGGGAGAAAAAATTGATGACGGCAAATATGAATTTGAGCTTGTAAAAAGAATACGTCAGAAAATGGTACAGTTCAGAGTGGTTTTAAAAGAAGAAACTGTCCTGAAAGAAGAAAACAGCAAGGAGTGATTCCATGGAGCCGGAAATTTTATTATCTTTATCCGAAGAATATGTTGATTTAAGGGATCTGGTACGCGAAGTCGTAAAAAATGAAGTCATCCCTCTTCGTCTTGAACTTGATGAAAAAGAGGAATACCCCTGGCGTGTTTTTGAAAAATTTAAAGAAGCGGGACTTTTCGCATCCATGTACGATGAAGAATGGGGCGGCCTCGGTATGGGGATGATGGCCAATGTCATCATGGCTGAAGAAGTTGCCTATGGATGCCTCGGCGTTGAAACAGCCCTCCTGGCGAGCAAACTTGGCGCGCTTCCCATCGAAGTGGGAGGCACAAAAGAACAGAAAGAAAAATGGCTGCCTCTTCTTGCATCCGGAGATAAAATTTCAGCATTTGCGCTTACAGAACCCGGAGCAGGTTCCGATGTTCCTGCTCTGCGTACTTCAGCGGTTAAAAAAGGCGACCGGTATGTTCTGAACGGCACCAAACAATGGATTTCAGGAGGCGGTCAGGCCCATTTTTATACTGTTTTTGCAATGACAAACAAGGATAGAGGTCCCCGAGGAATTTCATGCTTTATTGTAGAAAAAGATACTCCGGGATTTTCTTTCGGGAAAAAAGAAGAAAAACTCGGTATTCGCTGCTCTGAAACACGCCAGCTTATATTTGAAGACTGTGAAATTCCTGAAGAAAATTTAATCGGCATGTCGGAGAATAAAGGATTTCTTCATGCTCTGAAGACCTTAAACCTGTCACGTCCTGTGGTTGCTTCTTCTGCTGTAGGAACCGCTCAGGGAGCTTTCGACACAGCAATTCAGTATGCACGTGAAAGAGAGCAGTTCGGCGTAAAAATTTCAAGCTTTCAGGCAATCCAGCATATGCTGGCAGATATGGCCATGAAAATTGAAGCTGGCCGCCTTTTAACCTACAAGGCAGCCAGACTTGCAGAAGCAGGACATAAAGATGCTGCAAAGTTTTCTGCCATGGCAAAATGCTTCACTGCTGATTCTGCAATGGCTGTTGCAACCGATGCAGTGCAGATTCTCGGCGGTTACGGATATGTCCGCGAATATCCCGCTGAAAAATACTTTCGCGATGCAAAAATACTTCAAATTTATGAAGGAACCAGTCAAATTCAAAGGAATGAAATTGCTGCTGGACTGATTAAAGAAGCGGCTTCCGGATCCCGTTAAGTTCTGAATTTTCAGGTCTTTTTTATCCAATTGAATTCTTTTTTGGATTTGATTTGTTCCTGAAAATCCTTTGATAAAATAAATCACTATGTGTACGTAATTTCATTGATCAAAGGATTTGTGAAATTTATTTGAATTTTAAAAGTACAATAATAAACAAAAAAACATCCTGAATATAGTTATATTTGCTTATTTTTTTTAATTGGAGTTTATTGCAGGAAAAATATAAAAAAATATAAAAAAATTGAAAAAAAACATAAAAGTACTTGTTTATTAAAGGTCCTCGGGAAGAATTTCAGAAGCATCCGGAAATTTCCGATATTTATACAAATTGTTTTTTATGAAGAAAATTGGGCAAAATTTACTGATTTTTCTAATAACAGGATTTCTTTTTTCATCCTGTACTAGAAAATTTCCAGAGAACAACTGGCTCTATTTACTCCTTCTGGATTCTTTTCTAAACAACACAGGCCAACCAACAACTTCCGGTGGGTCTGAATGTGCAAATCTAACATCATATTCAATCATTACAGAAGAAGATCAGACTGTCCCAACGTCAACTTTTGATGTGACTTTATCAAGTGCACCGGCTGCAGGCAATACTGTTTCCATCCCTGTATCCAGCACCGATACGGTAGAAGGAGGACAGGTGGGCCCGGCTGACGGAACCTGGGTGGCAAGTTTTAATTTAATTTTTGATGATACAACCTGGAATGTACCGCAGACAGTCTTTGTTAAGGGTGTTGATGATCTGGTTTTAGATGCAAGCCTATATACTTCCTATACAGTTGATCTTGGTGCTGCTGTAACTGCCGATCCTCTTTTTACAGCTTGCGATCCAGTCAATGTAAGCGCTTACAATCTGGATAATGAAGCAACTCTTGGTCCTGTTTCAGCAATTGTTTCAAAGACATCGATTGTAACTCATGAAGAACAAACCGTTGCTTCCGATTCTTTTACAGTTGTTCTGGATACTGCTCCTGCGCCCGGTCAAACTGTAACCATACCTATAACAGGGAATGCTTCGGAAGGTCAAATTAGCAGCCCTCTGGATTCCGGATGGGTAACCGGTCCCATCAGCCTTGTTTTTGATGATGTATGTCCAGGCGCCAACTGCTGGAGCACAGCCCAGACTGTATTCGTAAAAGGTGTGGATGATACCGGAGTGGATCCTTCATCTTTTACACAGTATACCGTTACACTTGGAGCTGCAACAAGCGGCGATTCCCGTTACAGCGGCTACAATCCGCCCGATGTGGTCGGCTATAATCTGGACAATGATTCGCCGGGCTCCACATCTGTCATTATTGTTCCCACAACAGGTCTTTTTACAACGGAATCCGGCGGTACAGATAAATTCGGTGTCGTTCTTGATTCGCCTCCAGCTGTTGGGAAAAATGTGGTAATAGATATTGCAAGCAGCGCCACAACCGAAGGAACTGTTTCTCCTGCAAGTCTTACATTTAACAACACCTGTCCCGGAGCCAATTGCTGGTATTCTCCTCAAACGGTTACAGTAACCGGCGTGGATGACCTGGCAACCCCTGTAATAGACATTGATACTCCCTATACTATCGATCTGGATTCTTCCACTTCTACGGATACAGCCTATGCCGCTCTGACTCCAGGGTCTGCAGCTCTTCCAGCCGTAAATTTTTACAATGTGGATAACGACTCTGCAGGATTTACTCCGTCGGTTACGGTACTGGGAACTTCAGAGCTTGGTGTACCTCAAAATTTTTCAGTGGTGCTTACTTCGCCTCCCCAGGCTGCAACCACAGTCGTCATCAATGTTACAACCGGCGATTCAACAGAGGGACTGGTTTCGCCTGCCACTCTTACATTCGACAATACAAACTGGAATAATGCAGCCGCTCATACAGTAACGGTTACGCCCCAGGATGATCCCAATTCTGACGGGCCGATTACTTACGATGTAAATCTTGCGATTGATACTGGTCTAACCACCGATGCGAATTATGATCCGCTTCCCAACCAGACCGTAAGCGTAACCAATACGGACAGCGAAGCAGCGGCGGGATTTACCTATTCTGCAACCAGCGGCTTTTCTGTATCTGAAACCGGAACCACAACAACTTTCAGCATCATACTGAATACAGAACCTACGGGAACCGTAACCGTGAATTTAAATAGCAATGATACTTCAGAAGCGACTATTTCGCCTTCTGTTCTTAATTTTGACAGTACAAACTGGAATAATGTCGCTGCCCATACCGTAACGGTTACAGGCGTCGATGATTTTTCTGTCGACGGTGCAGGCGCATGGACCATTGTTACCGCCGCTGCAACAAGTACAGATACAGCTTATAACGGGCTCAATCCAACGGATATCACCGGAAGTACATCAGATAACGATTCAGCAGGAATTACATATTTAAATATTGTGGGTAAAACAGTTGCCGAATCGGGGGCAAATGATGAGTTTACAGTCGTTTTGAATTCCAAACCCACAGCAAATGTTGTTCTTACGTATAATGTTCCTGCAACACTTCCTGCACAGCAGAGATTATGGATACCGGTGACAGGTTTTACACTTTCGGCGGTAATCACGTTTACTCCTGCCAACTGGTATATTCCGCAGACAATTTCTGTACTGAGTCGTCAGGATATAACCATGGATCGGGCCAATCCTGCCTCGGGTGATCCAACGTTTAATGTAACATCAACCGGAGCTGTAAGCGGTGACGGAAATTACAGCGGACAGGGCGCAATAAGTATACCGGTAACCAATATAGAAGATGAAAAATTCATGTTTGTAACCAGGGATGCAATTGCTGGAACGGGATCACATACTGGAGCATTTGATTCAGATGCAGCACTTGCCGGCGGATACTGGCAGGCCTATAATGGCAATGCAAATGGTGCAGAAGAAGTTGATAATTACTGCATGGCGAATGCTCCTCCCGGCGTGATCAATGGTTATAAAGGTGTTCTTGGTTCTATGAATTCCAGATATCCAACCATCTCTATTTTTAATACCCACATTAAGGACTGGGTTTTAGCTCCCAATACAACATATGCGAGAGCCAATGATGGAGCATCTTTAATGACGACAAATGCGAATTCTATTTTTACTTTTGGAACTCTTGGAACAACATTTACCAGTACAAATCATAAATATATCTGGACCGGTCTGGATGTAAACTGGGATTATTCAGGTTGGACCTGTCTTGGCTGGACATCAGGTTCTGCACACCAGGGCTGGACCGGTGCCATCGATTCACGATCCATCAATGATGGAGGGGGCGTTATTACATGCGGTGTAGCCCGTCCCGCTGAAATCCTCTGCGCCGAACAGTAATATCCTTTCCCGGGTAAAATTTTAACTTAATAAAGAAAAACCTGTATATGTTTTTATTTGTATGATCTGTTAAGACTGCAGCATGCATCATTTTGAAATTCACTCCTGTAATGGCAATACCAAAAAAACTTTCATGATTGTTCGTGCGGATATACAATCCGCTCAGGCATAAAAAACAAATACGCGAAGACAGAATTGTTTGATGCGAAGGCATGCGCAATAATGCTTTCTGACTAGAAAAGAGTTGTTGTTAGTTCTTATAGTTTAGAATCCAGACGATTTTCGGTTAGAAAAAATAAAAAAAAATATTATTTTATGATATAAATCATAAAACTTCTTGCCTCCTTTTATGAATACGACCATTATATAGATATCAGATGAATTTGTTTGATGCAGGGGGGTCAGGATGAAGCGAACCGTTGTAAATTTAATTTTATCTTTTTTTATTTTTTTCTCCAGTACTTCCTGTATAAAAGATTTTCCAAATAACAGCTGGGCGAATTTATTGATCCTGGCTTCTCTTTTTAATAATCCCCAAAATCCGACAACGGTCATTCCAACTCCTGCAGGCGCCGGTGTTGTTCTCTCTACTTATTCTACAGTCACGGAAGAAGACCAGACCGCACCCTCTTCATCTTTTACAGTTGTTCTCAGCAAAGCTCCTGCATCAGGAACATCCGTTTCCATACCTGTTTCCAGTACAAATACAGCAGAAGGAGTAGTGGGGCAGACCAACGGAGCATGGGTCCCATCGTTCAATCTTGTTTTTGACAATGTCTGTCCGGGGGCAAACTGCTGGGATACTCCTCAAACAGTTTTTGTAAAAGGCGTGGATGATGCATTTCTTGATGCGAATCTCTATACAGCTTACAGTATTAATCTTG
>JAOUOA010000051.1 GCA_029880625.1 Spirochaetia bacterium | reverse complement strand
AAAGCAGCCTGCATGAATTAATCAAGACGGCTGACCGGGCCCTTTACAATTCAAAACATAACGGAAGAAATCAAATCAGCTCATTTTCAGAAAACTATGTATAAATTTTTACAAATCTATATGCACTACAGCATTCAATGAACTTATCTGCATTTAATAAAGTTATGATTTCAGAAAAATTAAAAATTTATTTTCATCACATGATTTCCTTTTTCACTGAACCGTTCCAGCATATCGATCAAATAGACAAATACAAACAGGCAAAACTGTTTTCTGGAATCATCTTAATCATTATTTTTCTGCAAATCATTTCCATTCAGAATGTAGAATTCATTTCCTGGGTTTATTCAGCCGGGATTTTTTTTAATCTTCTTTCATATTTTTTCAGCAGAAGCCGTTATTATATTTTTGGGGCATTTCTTTGGGGACTCAGCAATTCATCCGTTGCCTTACTCCAGATTTACAGTTCCCATGACTTTACAGGACTTTACTATCTTATTTTCAATCTTCTGATTATTTCGCTTGTTAGCGGTCCCACAAGTATTATTACGCTTACAGTTTTAAACATTTTAATGATTTTAAGTTTTAATTATTTAATTCATGATTCCATTTTTCTTTCCGATCAACTGAAGAATCCTTTTATATTTAATTTCGCAGGAGGCATAGTCATCGCAGGTCTTCTTGCATATAAAAAATATCTGGAAAACATTAGAGAAGCAGTCATTCAGAACAATGAAAGACAGATTCGTTTACTAATGAACTCCACATCAGAATGTATTTACGGGACCAATTCGGATGGCATCTGCAATTTTGTAAACCCTGCATGCATAAAAATTCTGGGTTACAGTAAAGAAAGCGAACTTCTGGGAAAAAATATGCATACGGTGATTCACCTTTCTCATTTGAACAAAGAAATTTTTCCAGAACACCATTGCAGAATTCACGGGAAAAAATACTATAAGGAAAAAATTCATCAATCTGCCGACCTGATATGGAGAAAGGACGGTTCTTTTTTTTATGCAGAGACATGGGCAAATCCCATCATGCACCGCGGCAAAATCATCGGAAGAATTGTAACCTTTATCGACATTACACAAAAACTTGAAACAGAAAATAATATTCGCAAATCTCTTCTGGAAAAAGAATCGCTCCTCAGAGAGATTCATCATCGCGTAAAAAATAATCTTCAAACCATTGTAAGCCTGCTCTATCTTCAATCCGAAAAATTCCCGGATTTAAAACTCAAATCATATTTTCATACAACCCGAGAACGAATTCAGTCCATCGGACTTGTTCATGAACAGCTGTATCATTCATCCAATCTCTCTCATATCAATTTTCAGGAATATCTTGTAAAACTATTCGCTCAAATTTCAGCAAACCAGAATCTTACTTCCGAGGAAATTGACTTTACAATCCGGTGCAATGAATTTTTTCCTGGAATTGATCAGGCCATTCCTGCAGGAATCATTGCTTATGAATTGATCAACAACTCATTCCTCCATGCGTTCGGAAGAAAGGAAGCGGATCATAAAAAATCAATTGATGTTTGCTTTAAAATACAAAACGGATTTGTTGAAGCAGAATTTTCGGACAACGGCTGTGGATTTGATTTCAATACTGTTGAAAATCGTTCTGATTCAGGAATAGGATTATTCCTGGTTAAAGCCATGCTCGAACAGCTTGACGGAACGTATGAGTTCAAAAATCAAAACGGTATGCAGATTCAGATTCGATTTCCTGCATCCGTTTAACATATGCAAATATTTTACAGACCGGCGACACAGCTGGAATTAGCATTAAAAATCAGGTTACAAATCCAGAATGCATCTGAACAAGAGAAAGAAATTTATTTTGAAATGTACTGCCGAATGATCATGAGTATTATCAATCAGCCGGACTATCCATTAATGATTCTATATCGTCACCCGAATATTCTGCAGCGTTACAAACAGAATCAGAATACTGTATTATGAAAAAACAAGGAAATTCTCATAATTCTTCTGGACGCATCAGAGGGAAAAGAATTGTATCCTTGATTGTATGCGAATTTGTTAAAAGCATGGCAATCCTGTCAATTCCTATTCCCATTCCGCCTGCAGGAGGCATTCCGTATTCAAGAGCACGGATATAATCCAGGTCCATGTATCCGCCCTCTCCTTCGCCTGTTTCACGAAGACGAACCTGCTCTTCAAATCTTTTTTTCTGATCAAAAGGGTCGTTCAGTTCACTGAAAGCATTGGCGACCTCTCGTCCTGCGACAAAGACTTCAAATCTTTCAGTAAAATCAGGATTCTCAGGCATTGATTTTGCCAGAGGCGAAATGGACCTTGGGTATTCGGTAATGAACGTCGGCTGAACCAGTTCAGATTCTACTTTTTCATCAAAAACGGTTTCTACGACATCCCAGAAGGTCATGCATTTATTCAGGACTTCTTTATCCACCTTGATTTTTTTTGCATGATCTTTTGCGGTATTTAGATCCATGGACGGATCAAATTTTACTCCCGTAAATTTTTCAATTGCGCCAAAATACGTAAGTCGTGCCCAGGGAGCTGCCAGTTTGATGGATTTATCTTCGTATGGGATCTCATCTGTTTTATGAATCTTCATTACAAGATGATGCATCATGGTCTCGCAGATTTCCATCATTGATTTCATATCGCCGTATGCTTCATAAAGCTCAAGCATCGTAAATTCCGGATTGTGTTTGTAGCTGATTCCTTCATTTCTGAAGTTTCGGTTTAGTTCAAAGACTTTCGGCATTCCCCCAACCAGAAGGCGCTTTAGATAAAGTTCGGGTGCAATTCGAAGATAAAGCTCCATATCCATTGCATTATGATGGGTTTGAAACGGTTTTGCAGCAGCGCCGCCGGGAATGGTATGCATCATGGGAGTTTCAACTTCCAGGAAGCCCCGTTCCGTTAAAAAAGCGCGGATTTCAGAAATAATTTTTGATCGAATGATAAAATTTTCCCTTACATCGGAATTAACAATCATGTCCACATAACGCATTCTGTAACGCTGTTCTTTATCGCTGAAGGCATCAAAAACTTTTCCTTCAGCTTCTTTTACAACAGGAAGAGGACGGATGCATTTTGCCAGTAGAAGAAATTCATTCAGCCGGACTGTTCTCTGACCTGTTTTGGTATTAAAAAGAGTTCCCCTGACACCTATGATATCACCCAGATCGAGGTGTTTAAATATTTCATAGTTTTCGCCTGATAACTCTTTTGAAGCGCCGTAAATCTGAATCCTTCCGGTTTCATCTTCAAGGTCCATGAATCCTGCCTTCCCCATGATTCTTTTTGACCGAATTCGTCCGGCAATAATAAATTCTTCAGAAAATTGATCTTCTTTAATTGCAAGAAGTTCCGCACTTAAATGTTTTCTATGAAAACTGTTTACATAGGGATTAATTCCTGAATTTAATAAATCTTTTAGTTTAGCGAGCCGGGTTTCATATAAATCCGGTTCTTCATGGCTTTCATTCTGTATATTATTCATTACAGCAAAAATTTCAGAAATCACTTATTCGTAAATAAGAATTCCATCACTGAGTGTATAAAATAAAGAATTGACATAAGACGGGTACACTGATAACTGAGTTGAATGGTAGGAAGGATTCTCTCAAATAAAACATCGCATTTTGCGCATTCTTTCAAGAAAAAAGGGCGTGAAAGCCTCACCATTATGATCATTCCCCATGGACATGACCGTGTTTTCAGTTTTCACATGAACTGGCTTTCCATACTTTTTTTCGCATCCATCATTTTAATGGCAATTGTATTAAGTTCCTATGGCATCTATCTGCAAAACATTAAAAAACAGGAAATTGAAAAATTAAAAGCCCTTCATGGCGTAAACTTTGGAGCTGCTCTGCAACTCCACAGTTCATCTAAAGAAATGATAGATTTCAATGATGAATTAATTGGAAATATGCTTCAAATAGCTGAGCAAATTGGAATTGCTGAAGACCATGATGAATTGTATTTTCCTGTTTCCAAAGCTGAAAATATTGCTGATGCGCAGTTATTTGCTGAAATTCTCAGCAATGAAAATTTAAGACCCGGGTTTAACTATATTCCTACAGTCTATACTCTGAAAACTCTTCATATACAAATGAACAATTCGACCAACATGATGAATAGCATGAAAGAAAAACTTGGAAGCGGCGGAATTGGAGTTTATTCTGAAATGCCGACGGGAAGACCTCTCCATATGAATGCCGGACTTCATGACACCTCCGGTTTTGGATATCGTCCTGATCCCATCAATCGATCCGGAGTAGAGTTTCATAACGGATTTGATATTTCTGGCCCGGCAGGAACAAAGGTATATGCTACCGGTCATGGAGAAGTGGAACGTGTCATGCACAGAGATGCAGGATATGGAAACGCTGTAATTGTACGCCATGGTTTTGGATTTTATAGTCTCTATGCTCATTTGAAAAGTTCTGCAGTAAAACCGGGAATGAAGGTAAACAAAGGAACCCTGGTGGGATACCTCGGAAGAACAGGAAGAGTGACAGGTCCTCACCTTCACTATGAAGTATGGAAAGGTTATCAAAATAGAATCAATCCTATTGAATTTATATGCTCAACTGACCTTTCCTCACGCCCCTGTCAGAAATATAATTCCAGATAATTTATTAAATATCAGTTGGCAGAATTGATAGGAAAAAAAAACCTGTTTGTGGTTTTCACTCCTTTATGCCACGACGACAGGATATCAAAAGCATTCTCATACCGGGCAGCGGACCTATCATAATCGGCCAGGCCTCAGAATTTGACTACAGCGGAACCCAGGCATGTAAAGCGCTTAAAAAAGAAGGCTTTCGCATTATTCTTGTGAATTCAAATCCCGCAACAATTATGACGGACCCAACCTTGGCCGATGCCACCTATGTAGAACCGCTAACTCCTGAAATTCTTGAAAAAATAATAGAAAAAGAAAGGCCTGATGCCATTCTTCCAACTGTGGGCGGTCAAACTGCCCTGAATCTGACAATTCAGCTCCATGAAAAAGGAATTCTTGAAAAATACAATGTAAAACTGCTCGGAGCAAATATTGAAGCAATCCATCGTGCTGAATCCAGACAGCAGTTTAAAAAAATCATGGATGAGATCGGCTTGAAAACGCCTGAGTCCGTTCTCTGCAATGATTACGATACGGCCCTCGCATTTAAAAATAAAATTGGATTACCATTGATTATTCGTCCTTCTTTTACTCTCGGCGGTACCGGCGGCGGAATCGCATTTACTGACGAAGATTTTGACAATCTTACACAATCTGGACTTTCTGCATCTCCAACCAATGAAATTCTTGTTGAACAGAGTATTCTTGGATGGAAAGAATTTGAACTTGAAGTCATGCGTGATCATGCAGATAATGTGGTAATCGTCTGCAGCATTGAAAATCTTGATCCCATGGGCGTTCATACAGGCGATTCCATAACAATTGCACCGCAGCAAACTCTGACCGATGTACAGTATCAGGAAATGCGCGATGCATCTTTAAAAATCATCCGTGCAATCGGCGTTGAAACCGGCGGTTCCAATATCCAATTCGGAGTCAATCCTGCCAACGGTGAACTTGTTGTTATTGAAATGAATCCAAGAGTTTCGCGTTCTTCTGCGCTTGCGAGCAAGGCCACAGGATTTCCAATTGCCAAAATTGCAGCTCTTCTTGCTGTTGGCTATTCGCTTGACGAAATTAAAAATGACATAACCCAGGTTACACCAGCATCTTTTGAACCTACGATTGACTATGTGGTGACAAAAATACCTCGTTTTACTTTTGAAAAATTTCCCGGCTCAAACAATACTCTGGGAAGCCAGATGAAATCTGTCGGAGAAACAATGAGTATTGCAAGGACTTTCAAACAGTCTTTTCAGAAAGCCTGCCGCTCACTGGAAACAGAACGTTACGGCTTTGGTTTTGACGGCAATTTAAATGAACTTTTTTTAATGCAGGAGCTCACGGATAAAAGCTCTGACGAAAAGAAGTCTTACATTACTGAACTTATTAAAAAGCCTCATCCTGAAAGAATCTTTTTTGTAAACATTGCGTTACAGCTTGAAAAAGAACTCGGCTTTACCGTAAGTAAAATTTACGAGATTACAGGAATTGATCCCTGGTTTTTAACGCAGCTGAAACAGATTGTTGAAGCAGCGATGGAATTTTCAACGCTTTCATCGGAACAGCAAAATCAATCAGTTTCTGAAATGAAAGAACTTGGATTTTCAGACCGGCAGCTTACTTTTCTAATCCATAAATCTAAAATCAGCGAAATCATCAAAAACAGTAAAATCCCCGTTCATGCAAGACGAAAAGATATCATTTCATTACTCGTAAAAGAAGAAAAACAAATTTCAGCTTTAAGAAAACAGAACAATATTTATCCTGTTTACAAAAAGGTAGATACCTGTGCCGGAGAATTCGAAGCTCATACGCCCTACCTTTACTCATCTTATGAAGAAGAAGACGAATCTGAAATTCATTCCAGAAAAAAAGTAATGATTCTCGGAGGCGGGCCTAACAGGATCGGACAGGGCATTGAATTTGATTACTGCTGCTGCCATGCATCGTTTGCCCTTCAGGACATGAAAATCACATCCATTATGGTAAATTCTAATCCTGAAACGGTATCCACCGATTACGATACATCAGACAAGCTTTACTTTGAGCCTCTGACGGCAGAAGATGTTATTCATATCTGCAGAAATGAAAAACCAGACGGAATCATTGTACAGTACGGCGGACAGACTCCGTTAAAACTTGCAAGAGCGATTGAAAATGCAGGTTATAAGATCATCGGCACACAGCCTGATGCAATAGACCGCGCAGAAGACAGAGACCGCTTCAGCGAAATGCTGAAAGATCTGGGACTCCAGCAGCCTGATAACGGAATTGCGCGGAGTTTTGATGAAGCAAAAAAAATAGTAAATTCCATTGGTTATCCCTGTCTTGTTCGCCCCAGCTATGTTCTGGGCGGAAGGGCAATGGCAATCGTCCATAATGAAGACGGACTGACAAAATTTTTCAAAGAAGCGGAAAATATAAACCCAGAGCATCCCATCCTGGTAGATAAATTTCTTGAAAACGCAATTGAAATTGATGTTGACGCCATGTGTGACGGCGAAGAAGTTTTCGTGGCTGGAATCATGCAGCACGTTGAAGAAGCTGGCATCCACTCTGGAGATTCGTCATGTGTTATTCCTCCTGTTTCTCTTAGCTCTCTAATTATAGATGAAATCAAAGATGCTACAGCTAAAATCGCACTCGAACTCGGCGTAATAGGACTTTTAAATATTCAATTTGCCGTTCAGAATGAAATCCTTTATGTAATTGAAGTTAATCCCAGAGCAAGCCGTACCGTTCCTTTTGTCAGCAAGGCAACAGGCGTACAGGTTGCAAAAATTGCAACCCGTCTTATGTGCGGAGAAAAAATTAAAGATCAAAAATCTCTCCAGAACAGATCCAGAGATTTTACGGCTGTCAAGGAAGCAGTTCTGCCCTTCTCAAAATTTCCCGGCGCAGATATTATTCTTGGTCCTGAAATGAAATCAACAGGCGAAGTGATGGGTTTCGCTAAAAGCTTTGAAGAGTCTTACATTAAAGCCATTCTTGGTTCCGGAGAAAAAATCCCCGAATCAGGCGGCGTATTTTTCAGTATTGCAGAATCGGCAAAACCACAGCTTACAGGAGATGCAATAAAGCTTCGGGACATGGGATTCAAGCTGTACGGCACCAAAGGCACCTGCGAATACTTAAAAAAGCATAATATTGAAATCATCGAACTTCATAAAATGAGCGAAGACAAACATCCAAATCCTCTCGATGTCATTAAAGAAAACAACATCAATATCATTATCAATATTCCTCTGACCGACATTGCTCGTGATGATGGTTTTATCATCCGCCAGGAAGCAATCCGAAGAAAAATTTTATGCATCACAACAGTACCGGGAACCAGAGCCCTTGTAAACGGTATGCTGAAAATGAAATCCTCCAGTTTTGACGTTCAGTCGCTCCAGGAAGTCCATGGCTGAAACAAAAATCCTTTTCTGTCCCGGGATCGGGGCAAACGGTGAAATGTTCGACGATATGATTGAAAAGATGGAAAAACTTTCCATTAAAGTCAAACCGACCTATCTTGAATTTCCAAAACCAGTATCGAAACGAGAATCCCTCCCTGATTATGCTGTGCGTGCGTTTAGCAGTCCTGAAATTAAAAATAAGAAATTTGATCTGGTTGTTGCCTGTTCCTTCGGCGGCATGCTCTACCAGGAAGCATTCAAACAAAAACTGATCAAAGATTCAAAAAGTGTTCTGATCTGTACGGCTTATTCAGGCAATGACATTCAAAATTTTTTTTCAATCGGGATGCCACTTGCGCGATTTTTCCCAGGTTTTCTGCACCGCCCTGTTCAAATTTTCATTGCAGTTCTTTATCCTATTTTACGATTCAGAAGGCCATGGGCCAGAAAATTTTCACGTATGTTCTTGAAAACAGACCCGGCTGTTTTTTTTACTGCACCTGCAATGATTTACCGCTGGAATCGCAACCAAGACTATTATCCTGTTCTTCCCGATAACGTCATCCAGTTTCATGGCACAAAAGACCCTCTTATTTCTTATAAAAAAATTTCTGAAATACGAGTTCCTGAATTTCCTCTTTATAAAAGAAATCACATAATTTTTGCAACCGAGGTTGATTTTATTGTAAAAGAAATTACAAATTTCATTTAGTTCATGCAAATAAAATTTTATTTTCTATGATAATAAGTTTTATCAGAATTCAGAATATTTCCGGGGAATACCCTGAAAGCAATAAACAAAAACTTTTCTCAATAAATTTCAATATACCATATACAATGCCGGGGACTATATGAAACCTATAAAAAAAATAATTCGCATAGCACTTTATTTTGTTCTGTTTGTCTCGACAGCTTTATTTGGCTTTTATCTATATATGATTCGCCATGAAATTTTTATACCGGAACAGCCTGCTTCCAATAAAATCATAATCAACGATATCCTTTCAGATAATGGTGAAACTTATGTCTTCGCACACCAGGGAGATCACTTCTGGACAAAACCCAATTCTACCGAATCCATTCAAAGAGCTCTTGAAAGGGGTTCTGACGGAGTAGAAATTGATATTCGTTTTACCGAAGACTCCGTACCGGTACTTCTGCATGATCCAGTTTTATCCATACAATCAGAAGCAATAAATGTAAACTCTATTAAATTAAATGAGATTCTTCAAGAACACCCTGATATCGAAACTCTTGATTCTGCTTTAAATATTTATAGCGGTAAAATATTTTTTATTCTGGAATTAAAATCTGAAAAGATAGAAAACTTAAAATCTTTTGCAGATTCAATATGTTCGCTTATCAAGAAACATAAAATGCAGAATCATGTAATCCTTTCAAGTCTGAATCGAGAACTCATTCAGGAAATTTCAAAGCAATGCAGTGAGATTCATTATATGTATGAAATCAATACAGAAGAAAAATTAGTTCAGTTTGAAAATGATCATAATTACAGATCCCCGTTGATCAGCATCGGGAATTATTTACTGCTTCATCCATCAGCAGGAAAACTGATGCAAAAATATAAAATTTTATCTGTATTCACCCCTCTTTTTGACACAGAGTTTGAAATGATCATGACCCTCAAGCCAAAGATAATTCAAACCGACCGGCCGGGTGCTTTAAGAAATTTTCTTGATCAAAATAGAAACACAAAGGATTAAAACAGGAGGTTACAACAGAACATAACAGAACTCTGGCGTCCTGTCAAGCAGATCGAATTAAAGCTGACTTTCAACCAGGTTGACAAAAAGCTGATTGATCCGGGAAAGGATAGAACGTTTTTTATATTCCTCAAGGGTAATACGGCGTGAATCTTTTATATCTTTCTGAAAGATTTTTTTTAAGTTTAATGCAAACTGTCTGTCCAGTACATTGAGATTGGCTTCCTGGCTTTTCATCATGCTGCGGATATCCATATTTGCCGATCCAAGGCTGACCCACCTATCATCGATAACCATAAATTTAGAATGAAGGATCTGTTTTTCATATTCGTAAATTTTAATTCCAGACCGTATCAGCTCTTTATAAAAATTTCTTGCTGCATAAGCTGTCGCAGACACGTCTGTTTTTCCCGGCGAAGGGACAAGGATTCGAACATCGACTCCTCTCCTTGCAGTTTCTTTAAGTGATTTTAATGTATAGGCATCCGGAACAAAATATGCATTTTCAATATAAAGATAATTCTGAGCAGATTTAATTGCAAAAAGAAACATCTGATGGATGACGCCTTTTCCTGATTCAGGAACACTGTGAACAATCTGTCCTTTCAGATTTCCGGGGGATAGAAAGTCAGGAAAATATTCACTTTTCTCCAGTGATTCACCGCTGACTTCTTTCCAGTTCACTTCAAATATTGACTGCATCTGA
>JAOUOA010000050.1 GCA_029880625.1 Spirochaetia bacterium | reverse complement strand
CCGGATAAAAGAATCATAGAAATAAAAAGGAAGCTTTTGATTTTCCTGAGCTTGAAGTCAATATTCCGGACCGATGAGGGATTCCCTGTAATCAAAAATAATTTTGGGAAATTTATAACTGAACTTTTTAACATTCTTTTCAATACCCTGTGTAAATAAATTATTGTCAGGTTATTTTAACTGCCCATATAAGACGTTTTCTATAATTCTAATTTCAACATCTCCACTTTGACAGTCAAACTGAAAATCTACTGCCGAATTTCATATTTACACGGCACCTGTTCTGCTGCACTTCAATATTTTCTTGCATCTCCTGGATTTAATGCTCATGAAATTCAGGAGATTAAAAGATTTTAACAAAAGGGCGTGAGGAAAATGAAATAATTGACGATGGTGACAATGTATTAAACAGAAAGTGCTGATTAAACACAACGACTTCACAATCAGAAAATAAAAATATTCTGAAAATGGAATTACTATCATAATTCTGACGAATGGAAACAGCCTCACCACAAAGAATTAATACTATTGAAGAGAAAGGTTTATGGAAAGAAATTATTCTATATTATGACAATAGGCGAAACTGAGGAAAAAAGAATTGTCTCTATTTTGCCCATATCGTTAAAAAATACTAAATTTATTTATCTCCTGTATTTTGTCCTGCTGTTAATTTGAAGAACAATTAAATCTGCTGTTGGTTTATCTGTCAAAACAATTGAATGATATACGCTTCCATTTTTCAAAACGAGTGCAACGCCCCATATCGCTTTATCGTAAATATAGCGTGGATCCGTAAAAGTAAATTCATCACTGCTTTTCGAGTTAAATATTTTTATTTTTTCTTCAATGTCTGCAAGATCTTCAGCGGCATCCCAGACAATAGAGAATTTATCCCACCTGTACAAAAAAGATTCTTCTATGTCGTCAGAAGGAATAATTATTGGAGAAGAAAATCTATATCGTTCCATAAAAATTTCATCAGAAATTATTAATTTGTATTTATTAAGAAATCCAAAAGACCTGTACAATAAAATTGGTAAATATCCAAGGCTCATGAAAGCTCCTGCAAATGAGAATCTTAATAATTTCAATAAAATATCATTTCTTTCTCCACGCACCTGGAATGATCTCATAAAATATAGAACTGGAATTGAATTCAATATAAACAATATTGCAGGTTCCTTGATTGAGTTCTTCTCCATGTAAAATTGAGCTAAAATACCTAAAAAAAACATCATTCCATGAAAAATCCAGAATGCTATAAGATAATTAATAGCTTCGTTTTTTGAAGAAGAATAATTGTATGCAGTCCTATTTTTATTCAGATAAAATATATTATTTCCTTCTTTTGTTACAAGATCATTGTTTATTGTAATTTTTGATAATGTTTCTTCATCGTTCAAGAATTTAATCACTAAAAGATCGCTGCAATAGCCACACGATATTGTATCGCCTATATGCTTCAGCAAAGGAACAGATACTGACGCACCGCAGGAAGAGCAGGAAATACTTTTGGGAGGACTAAGCTGAGGAATTTTTATCTCGAGGCAGCGTCCTGGAGCTGGTTTTGATGAAAATGCAATTTTCGAATTTGATATCGCGGGAATCTTTTCTTTAATTTGTAATTCAATATCCGGCGGTGCTGCATTTGATAAAAATAAATTTAATGAATTCGCTGTTGCTTCTGATTCCTGCCTGGAAAGTCCCGGAGAAAGTAATACGGCTGACCCATCTTTCTTATGAAGCATCAAAGCATAATAATAACCATTCTTTTCATGAAATGTTTTGCGATAACCGAAAAGTGATGCAAGAATTTCATGATTCAGGGAGTTTACCGGTATGCATGTAAACATGATTATTTGACTTGTTTCCACTTGAAGAGAATTGTAGCCTGACTTAAATTCAAATATATTATTATCGAATCGTATAAATGGCCTATAAAATATATTTCGAATATTAAGATAAAATATAAAATTAAATACAATAACAAAAATAATTATCGTTATAACATCGTAATGCAATAGTTCTTCAGGCTGAAAAAGAAAAGATTTTACAGCCAGCATAATAATCACAACTAACATAGGAAAAGCCAAAAAGCCACTTATCAAAGTGGATGCATATGCTGAAGAATTATTTTTTAAATCAGAAAACATCCTGAACTTCAATAACAAAGTTTTTTCATCTAATTTGAATTCATTAAAAAATTTTTTAATTTCTTGAATTGTTTTTTTAGATTCAAAAATCTCTTTTTCATTTCCACAGTAAGGACATTTCAATATCCTTAAAAATTTTTTCGGAAATTTAAAAAGTCCTCCGCATTTTGAACATGGGGCAGGCTTGACATGTAGATCCATAATTTTGTTTATTTCTCCTCAATATCTAACCATGCATACTGTATTTGAATATTTGTTTCAAGTAAAAAAATTCAATTTCATCAGATAACTATACCATCGTTTTATCAGGCAGGCATATCTGTAGGTTCTTATAAATAATATATATATATAGTTTAAATACTTGCCAGATATTACTGAATCAAAAGCATAATCAAGATGAAAAAACTGGTTAAAATCCTGAAAATAACAGGATTGATTTTACTGCTGCTTGGTATCACAGGCTTTATCAGCGAATTCTATAAAAAAAACCGTGATTCAAAGCTGTATCCTCCACCGGGAGAATTGGTTAATAACGGCAAATACAACTTGCATGTAAATATTTCCGGGACCGGCGCCTATCCAGTGGTCATTATAACCGGCGCAGGCAGTTCATCATACGAATGGGATAAAGTCGCTGACGGATTAACTCATTTTACAATTGTATTTCGGTATGACCGGGCGGGGTATGCATGGAGTGATTTGCCGCAGTCCCGGCTTACTCTTGAAGATATGCTAGACAACCTGCATTTTGTACTTACAGAAAAGAATATTGTCTGCCCGTGTGTCTTTATAGGACATTCCTTGGGCGGACTTTATGCAAGAGTATTTGCAAAAAAATATCCATCTCTTGCTGCAGGCCTTATACTTGTTGATCCGCGACCTGTACATTTTACTAAAATCATTCCTGAATCCGGATATGCTGAACAGCATGTCAATATACTTCTACCAGTATTAAAAGTTCTTGGACCAATAGGCATTTCTCGCATGATTGGCGAATCAATTCTTCCAAAAAATTTTCCGGATAAATACCGATCATTTAAATTTTCAATTGAAGGACCAAAATATGTTAATATAATAGAGGATGAAATAAATATCGTAACTCAAATGGAAGAAAAATTACAAAACGATACATCATACGATATACCGGCTGTTTTTCTTGTTCATAAAAAATCAGATTTATTTCCCGGATTTAACGATGAAAAATCCAGGCAAATCACGTTAAAGTGGACTGAACTTCAATTTCAAACTTCTAAGCTATTCAAATCAAGCGATGTTATCATTGCTGAAAAAAGCGGACACCATATTCACCTTGATGATCCTGGTTTGATCATTCAAACAACGAGAGACTTCATAAATACAAATAAATAGTGCAGAAGAAATATCTTTTTCTGAATCAACATTACATATTTTTCAAGCAATGGTTTCTTAATTATTTATAAAAATTTCTGAAAACCTTCTATCATAAAGCCAAAACTGTTAATTTTATTTAACAAATAAATCATGCTTAATACAATATAGTCTAATTTTATATTCTAAAAATATAAAATTTATACTTGAAGTATAATAACTTTGAAATATAAGATGTCTCTGGAATGCTCATGAATCTGAAAGATGAAACACAATTTGAAAAAGTCATAAAAGACCTGAATTCCATTAAAAAATGGAAGCCCGGGCTGACAGAAACCCTGGAAAAATATATCCGTGAAGGGTCTGATTTTGAATTATTGTACATTAACACTAAAAAATTTTCTGCAGATTATAATTTCCCGCACCGGGATGTTCTCGATCTCTTTCTGCATGCAGCAAAATTGGGAATTTTCAAAATTGAATGGAATTTAAGATGCCCCCAATGCGGAGACCGTGTTCTCAGCTTTTCCAGTCTTCAGACAGCAAAGGCTGCCTGTTTCTGTCAGCTGGAAAGCCAGGCAAGCCTTGATGATCTTGTCACAGTCAATTTTACTGTGGATCCCCGCATCAGAAAAATCAAATTTCACGATCCGGATTCTCTTACAGATGAAGAATATCTTTTTTATTACCGTTTTTCAAGAGACTGCAGACTGCCGGGAATTGATGCTCCTTTTCCGGATGTAGTAAGAAGCTTGTCAAAATATTTTGGGTATCTGGAGCCGCAGGAAGAAAAAACAGTTCATTTCGAATACAGCGGCAGTTATCTGGTAGGGTCAGAAATGTTCGGCGGAGCAGGATTTTATAAGCAGAACAAAGAAATAGGGATGCGAATTTAACGGAAATGAATTTATTTTAAACGGAGAACCCAATCCGGGACAATTAGAAATTTCATTAAAAAACAATTCAAATAAAAAAATTATGATTCTTCTTCTGGAAATGGAACAGCTGGAGCATCATCAGCTGATTTTTGAACCCTATCTTACCGGCGCAGATATGCTTACGAATCAGACTTTTAGAAATATTTTCAATCTTGAATTGTTTCAGTCAACGGGCGGAATGGCAGTAAAAGATACATCCAGAATGTTTACAGATCTGCAGGGTTCAACAGAATTATATGACCGTATCGGTGATTTAAAGGCATTTTCTCTTGTCCATCATCATTTTGATGTTCTGGGAGATTCAGTAATTCGCAATAACGGAGCAATCGTGAAAACGATCGGAGATGCCATCATGGCCGCCTTTCAGTCATCTGCAGATACTTTGACTGCTGCAATAGAAATGCGAGATGCTATAAAAAGCTATAACAAAAACAGCAGCGATGAAGATATATATATTAAAATTGGAATCCATCGAGGCGCTGCAATCGCTGTCACTTTAAACGAAAGGCTGGATTATTTCGGACAGTCCATCAATATTGCAGCAAGAATTCAGGGACTTGCAAACGGCGATGAAATTTACATGACTGATTCCATTCTGGAAGCTCCCAATGTTAAAAAAATCCTTTCAGGCAGAACCCTCAAAAGGAAACAGGAAAAATTAAAAGGCATTGAAATGCCGTTCAATGTTTACAAAATCTAATAACTTACTCCCCATCCTTCCGGATCGTCTTCATATATTTCTTTCTGGTAATAGCTGATCACTTCAGGACATACAGATCTGATTTTTTCAGCAATGTCATCTGATAAATAATTCATAAATACGATCAGTCTTTTTAAATGAGAGAATTTTTCTTTGTTTTTCAAAATAAACTCTGCTCCTCTGTATGTCATAACGCCCCTTGAAAGATCCAGCTATTATACTATACAGTAAAGGCAGTTATAAAAGTGCCCGGCACAGCAACATAAATTTATCCTTTTATTTAAACCGGTCAAGGGTAATACGAAAAGATTCTCAAAAAAACTTTTCTGCAAAAATGAAGTATAACTCCGTCAGATCTGATTTTCATATGAGTTTGTTTTCTCCAGAAATTTGCCATTCATCCTGAATTTTTGTTTTTGATATATAACGACATTGCCGAAAAAAAAAGGAAAAACTCAATGGAAATTTATGAAATTAAAGACGGCATTCATCTTACTGATACTTATTTTTTCGTTTAATTCAATTTTTTCAGAAACTAAAAAGAATATTTATACAGGCATTTATTTGAATGATATTTCCGGATTTGATCTTAAAGAAGGAAGATTTCAGGCTGATTTTTATTTCTGGATCAAGTGGTCAGAGGAAAATGTTCTTCTTGATGTAAAGAATCCTCCATTCAGCTTTACCAACGGCGAGATTGGATCTATTGATTTGATTTCTACAGAATCAGACGGACCCTGGAAAAGCGTCCGATGGAGAATCCAGGGTGTGTTCCGCGGCTCTTTTCCTCTTAATAAATTTCCTTTTGATACGCAGACTCTTCCGATTGAACTTGAAATTCCTTCAACTCTGGGAGAATTAAAGCCGGATCTTACCGGAAGCGGAATGAACCAGGGATTTTCCATTACAGGATGGATCTACGAGCCGTACTTCAAGGCCAAGATAAAAGACAAAACATATGAGTCCGATCTGGGATCTGTAGAGATTGAAGGGGAAAAATATTCCTCTGATTCAGTGCAGTTTTTAGTGACTCTTAAGCGTCCATTTTTTTCTTATATCATAAAACTTTTCTTCCCTCTGGCCATAATTATTACCATGGCTACAATTGCTCTTCTCATTGTACCTGATGACATTGAGGCAAGAGCAGGAATGATTATTACCGCTCTTTTAACCTGTGTCGCTCTAAATCTTTCCCTTTCAGATTCTATTCCTGACGTACCCTATACGGTTGTTGCAGATCATTTTTTCATAGGAGCCTATATTATCATCCTTATGACGCTGATTCATACCATCATAATGTACAAAATGAATCAGAAAAAAAATGAAAATGTCGTAAATTATGATCTGCAGGCACAGCGATTCATGCCGGCGCTCGCAGTAACTGTTTTTGCAATTATTTCTATTTTTGCATTCATTAAAGAAAAGGAAGAATTTATCATTGAAGAGATTCCGGTAAACGAAGCTTCTGGCCGGCCGGTTTCAGCAAAAAAAGAAATTACAATCAACTATATCAGCATGAAAAGCCTGACTACCTACGGCATAATGGATAACTTTCTTGCCAGAGGGATGTACCATCCTCAGAAAAATAGAAGTCTTCCCTATCTAAACGTACAAATCCCCGCAATGACAAATGAATTCGTGCGATTCCTTCCAAACGGCGAAATGCGGATCAGATGGAAGCTTCGCCCGGATATGGTCTGGAGCAATGGACAAACAATCACGTCAAAGGATGTTGCTTTTTCAATTGATTTTGATGAAGACCCGTACAGAAAATCTGTAGAAATTGTGGATGATGAAACAGTTGATGTATATTATACAAAAAGGCTGTTCTCAAAAATTGATTCATTTCGCGTAATTCCGGAAAAAAATCTTAGAGAGGTTTTTAAAAAAGAAGGCGCTAACGGTGTATATGCTGCTCTCAAAACAGAAAACATTCCTCTGAACGGACCATATAAACTGGAAAAATTTGAATCAGGAAAAGAAATGATTTTCGTTCGAAATCCAGAGTTTCGGGGAAATCCTCCCTTAATAGAAAAAGTTATTCTCAGAAACTCAGACAAGGTGGAGGGACGAAAAATACATAATTATGCCGGAGAAGATATACTGGCCGGTTATTATGACGTTGCCCCTGCTGTCAGTTCACTCTCAGCGAAACATGCGATGGGTCAAAAAGGACTTACGGTTATAACCAATCCTGAAAAATTTTTCTATTACCTCAGGATGGGAGTCGCAAACTATCCCTTCAATAAAATTGAAGTTCGAAAAGCCCTTGTCTATGCTATTGACAGAGAGCGAATCATGAAGGTTTATGATTCCATCAACGGCGAAGTATCAAACAGTTATCGCTCCAGATCATCCGATGATTTTTCCTGGAATACGGAAAAGTATTATCACAGCCCTGCAAAATCAAAGGAACTGCTGCGCTCTGCGGGACTTACTCTTCCTGTCAAAATTACATTTTTCAGGAATAAGCCGTCCACATCTCTAAATTCTCCCCTGGATAAAACAACCAAATATATAATCGATGATCTTAACAATGCTGGCTTCAAGTTGGATGTAAAAATCGTAAAAAGTACATTTAAAGAGACCTACGGCGGCAAATCTGAAGGAATTGCAATTGTATATACCAGATCTACAGATCCAATCAATTTCTGGAATTTGCCTGAAGAAAACGACAATCTTGTTACCGATAAACCATTCGGAGCTTTTGACGAAGAGGCTGTGAATCTTTTTGAAAAATACAGGACAAATATGTTTGAGGAACGATCACGGCTTCTTTCTCAGCAGATGCAGGATGCATTTTCCAGAAAACTGCCTCTGATTCCTCTTTTTCATGCAGCGAGATATACGGTTTTTCGTTCTAACCTAAAAGGCCTTGATCCCAAACCCGGTGCATATTGGTGGAACATTGAAGATATTTATTTTGAAGAGGAAAAGTAGACGGATTAATATTTTTAAATATTAAAGTCTAATTATAATAAACCTGATAGAAGCTTCCAGAAATTGGGCAGAAGAACGAGAATCAGCAATGTTATAAATTAATTTTAAAATATAATTTCGTCTGTAAAAGATCAATACAGAGGATCAATTACCCATATGTATTTAGCATAACCAATTCCCTCGATGCGAAAATACACCATAAGAATTCCTTTCCCCTGCAAACTGAACTGCCCTTCATTATTTTGAATGAATATTTTTGCTTCCGAATGCGAACCCTCTCCTGGAACAAACACGATCTTATAAGGAGAAGAAATCTTTTTTCCATACTGATCAATAAACCCAAAAGGAAGCTGCGTATCGTATCTTACATTTGAGTGAGGAAATCCATAAACATGGTACGTATCATCGGCTTCAATCTGCTGGCAGGTTAAATTATCATCGCCGCTGAGATCACTGCAGGTAAGAACATAGTCAGCGGTATATCCAAAAATATCAGATCCATGAGAAAGTCTTACTGTATGAAGAAGCTTTCTTTTGATCTGATCGTTGATATGATACCAGTGATCACTTTCAGAGACACCCTCCGGAACAGTATGATATGCTTCTACCAGTTCAGATAATTTAACAGTTTCAAAACCTGAATTTTTCTCCAAAACAAAATTTACATCTTTTTCATCTTTGCAGTGGAAAAAAAATAAAGATGCGAAAAGAAATATTGAAATTAATTCAGAATTTTTCATGTAAATTGGACTCGATCAAATTATTTATTAACCTGGAAGATATAATTCGATAAATGAGTTGATTATCTTTTTCAAGAATGACTCGCCGTCAGGCTGATAGAAAAAGAAGCCCCTTTCCCTTCATTGCTTTTTAATATCTAATTTTCCGTGGCTGCCTTTTATATATTCAATAATCAGTCTTTAACCAGGCCCTGATAGTGGGATGAGCAATGCAGGGTTGTGGGGGAATTGGGATTTTCATTAAATTATCTTACAAATTAAACTTCGTAGAAATATTTAATCAAATATCCTGCCCCGATCAGGACTGCACTGATGATTGTTTTTTGTATGGCTTCCTTTTTATAACTGCGTGCTATTCCTGCATATTGATCGGTATTTTCATTATCCGTTCCGAGTTTTTTGGATAATTTCACGCCGACTTCGCCGCTCCAAGTTAGCAAAACCCAGAAGGCAAACCAGATCAAATTGATAAATCCAATGATGATTAAACCATATGCAATTACAGACGCCATATATTTCCTCAATTGTTTTTTTAAATATTCTGAGTATTTGAGTCAAGATGCTTTTTGAAATAATTTATAAAAATTTCTTTTCTTAAGCAAACCGCCGAAACACGACTTTTCCTCTTACTTTTATGTTTGTGAAGAAAAAATGATATTTCGTGATACAAAACGTTACAAAATTTTTCTTGACAAGGGCCTATTCTGAATGTCAGATTTATTAAATGTTAATGAAATTTTTCATGTGCTTTGGACTCTATGAAGTATCAATCTAAATTCAAATCAGAGTTATTATTCCGAACTGATTTTTTATGTCCAATTTAAGATATTATTTCCGAATCAAATATATAATTTAATGAATTACTCTTGAAAGAAAGAATCATAAAAAGTAAGCAATCATGATACGACAAAAATATAAAAAATTTCTTCTGAAGCAGGGACGTTCTTTAATTGAAATGACATTGCTCTTTCCGGGCGTTGCAACCTTATTTCCAATTTTCACAGGTATTGCGTTTAATTTAGTCCTCGCCGATGAAACCGCGAAACAACCGGGCCGCTCCTCGCTTCCGATTGCTGAAACGACGGTGATAGCAGTTTTAATTCTTGTTTCAGCGCTCCTGCGTTGGAAATTATCCGGCAAATCCCACCTGCTTGCCCCCATGAAGCCGAATAAAAAGCCTTATATTAATACGAATATGGAAGTGTATCCTGAAAATCCCAATGAAATCAAGGCTCTCGTGGCTCTAGAAAGATTTAAAGCCTCTGTACTGGCAACCAGAGTTCCGCTGGCCATCGCCAGTATAACTTTGACAATTATGATTTCCGAAAATCCTGAATGGATCATGATGGGTCCGGCGATTTTAATTATTTTACTGTACGGTAAATTTCAGGTTCCCAAATTATCATTTCTGGAACAGGCAATTGAAGAACTTTCGTATCAGCAGGTAAGCGAATCCATTGATATGAATGATTTCAAACCTTCGCATATAGCCGATTTAGAGAAATTTCAAAAAGCCGACACAACTGCTCCCAATCAGGCCGTAAAGCCCGAGATGCCGGAAATGCCCGAAAGTCCTCCGCCGGATGAATTGATCCATCTGCAGAAAAACGACGATTTAGAGGGCATTGCGCGGTATGCCTGGCTGGATCTGAGCCGCTCTGAAAATCAATGCAGCGGTTTTGATTAC
>JAOUOA010000517.1 GCA_029880625.1 Spirochaetia bacterium | reverse complement strand
AGGATCTTCCATATATTTACATGGAGACGGAATACTTAACCAGGGATAAAAAATACGGCAGAGTGAAAAGTCTTGCATTTTCAATCCTTGGCAATTCTTTTTTCTGCTTCCATGACGAACTTGGTTATAAGCAGACTTTTCTGCGGGTCATCAGTTCTCTTGTCCAATCAGATTTTATCAGAGAATTCAAAGAGAAGTTCTCAAATTACCATGAAAAACAAATTGATTTAATTTATTTAAACGGAGTTTCTGTCGGCTTTTTTGAAAACTATGAATACAATGATGATAAAAATAACCGCAGTCTTCTTACCATTTCCAGCTTGATCATGCCTGGAAACAATTCGGATCTTATTGGTATGGGAACATTTACAAATGTTTCTGTGGATCAGCAGTCAGGAGAAGTTCTCTCTGAAAAACATTATTCCTATATTAACAATAAAGTAAATCATGAACTTCAGCTGGACAGAACTGGAGAAAATCAATACAGGATCAAAGGAAATCATTCTGGGAAAGAAGTGAATAATACATTTAAAACTGCAAAACCTCTGTTAAGTTCAACTGTTCTCATCAAAGATTTTAATAAAACAAAAGAACAGAATGAAATTTATTTTGAAGAATACAGTCCCATATCGCCACTTGGTGCATCCACGGGCAGGATCATCAGCAAAGGAATCAAGGGAGATGGAACCACACATCTTAAGTATACGATTCATTCTCAGACATATGATTTTTTTATGGATAAAAATGGCTATCGATCATTTAAGATGTCCATGGGACCGGTCTTTATGACACTGAAACGCAGTTTTTATGACAGAAGATAATCATTCCAAAAACTCTGCTTCTGAAAGATTTCTGAAAGTTAGCTGGATTTCGATTGATTCATTCAATGGCCTCGGATGGTCCTTCTTCTCAAAATTTTTAAGTAAATATAAATTTGTTTCTTTCACTTCTGATTCCTGAGAGGAGTTCAATTTAATTTTTTCTTTCCAGGTGTGGGACATGGCTTTTTATGGTTCAATTATGAAAGAGAATAAAAGAATTTTACTCTACATTGCCATGGCTGTTTCCCTGATCGGGGTGATCCTTACCGCTCTTCTTGTATGTAAACACAATTTTCCGGATCTCTGCAAGCTGGGAGGGTTCGGCTGCTCTGTTTCTGGAGTGGACGGATGCAGCAAACTTGGTGAAAGCGATGATTCAAAATTATTCGGGTTTTTTTCAATTTCTGGAATTGGCTTTTTTTATTACAGTTTTATGATGTTATTATTTTTTAAGTTTATAAGAGAAGATGGAGGAAACGAAAAAAAAATATTTTCTCTCATTGCTGTTTTGACAGCAACCGGACTCGTTTCAGATCTTTACTTCAGCTATGTTAACTTTGCTGTACTGGATGTTCCCTGCATGCTCTGTGCCTACACCTACGGCGTGACGGCGGTTCTGGCTGTCATTGTATTCCTTTTGTATAAAAATTTTTACAGCGGTATGAATGCGAAGGAACTTGCAAATTTTCTTCCCGGTTTTTCCAGTTCCATTCTGGAATTTCTGATCGCTTTTTTTCTGATGATTGCGCTTTTTGTTGTTTTTACTCTTTCTTCTGTTCCCGGGTCAGTAAAAGATTCCGAAGGTGTAAAACTTCTTCCTGCGGATGAAGTAAATGCAATCATTTCTCACTTAAACAGTCTTCCTGAGGCAAACCTCGGTAATGCAGGACTGACTTCGATGGAAGGCGTAAAAGAAGGATACATTGTAATTCATAAGTTTGCAGATTTTCGCTGTCCCCATTGTCTTCATGCTGGTGAAATTCTGCAGGAAGCTTTGAAGCGGTGGCCCGGCAGGGTTAAAATCTTTTACAGGCATTTCCCTCTGGACGGCACATGCAATCCTCTCTTAAAAGATAAGCAGAAAGGAGCTTATTCCTGTAACGGTGCACAGGCAGCTATCTGCGCTTCGCATGAACCTTATTTTTCCGATTATTATCACGGACTGTTTCAGTTTCAGTATATGCAGAAAAATTTATCTCTGCAGAATTTAAAAATTCTGACGGAATCTCTGAACGGAAACTGGAACCAGATTGTCAGCTGTATGGGGTCTCCAAGAACTGCAGCAATTCTGAATCGTGATATTCAGGATGCAAAAATGCTAAAGATGAGTTCCACTCCGACGATCATAGTTAATAACCGGATGCTGAAAGCGGGAACACCCAATCCGGAATATCTATTTCAAATTCTTGACGCCCTGGTCTTTCAGAAGGAAGGAGATTCAGCCTATCAGGAATTTCAGGCGAGGCAGCAATGAAGATTTACGGCGAAATGAACGGAAGCGGACAGAAACATGCTGTGGTTACAGCCCGCTTTAATGAATTTATCACAGACAAACTCCTTTCAGGTGCGGTCGATGCTCTGGAACGGCACGGTGTCGCTAAAGAAGATATTGATATCATTCATCTACCGGGAGCATTTGAAATGGGCGGAGTGGCAGGAGTTCTTGCCGCATCAGGAAAATATGATGCAGTGACCTGTATTGGAGCTGTCATCCGCGGATCTACTCCGCATTTTGATTATGTTTCCGGACAGGCTGCCCGCTTAATTGCACAGGCATCCTATGATCACAGCATCCCTGTCATTTTTGGCGTTCTGACCACAGATACGATTGAACAGGCAATTGAACGTGCAGGAACCAAGGCTGGAAATAAAGGATATGAAGCGGCGGTTTCAGCTGTGGAAATGGCTTCTCTTTATAAAAAAATTAAATCCTGATGATGGATCTTGACTTCAGCAGATTTTTCTCCATCAGTGTTTCAAGGCGTTGATCTATGGAGCCTCGTCAAAATCA
>JAOUOA010000516.1 GCA_029880625.1 Spirochaetia bacterium | reverse complement strand
CAAAATTCAGGCGGTTGTGGTCTGCTTTTCGAAGCAGCAGTGTAAAAAGAATTGATCCAGTAAAGCCTGCGCCAATCAGTAAAAATATCATTGCTTTCCCATCCCGTTATATGAAAATAGTAATACGATTCTTTCCATATTATGTCGCATAAATCATACACATTGCTTTCTCTATTCATTTCTGACAAGAAAAAAAGTAATTTTTTGAAAAATATATCTATACTTATCAAATGTTGCGTATTGCAGAATGAGGCCTGCGAAGCAGACCGGGGACTGTAAATGAAGGGTGGAACAACTGTAAAGAAGGCTGTGAAAACAGATTTAAAAATAACGGCAGAACCATATCGAAAATTTGCGGAGTTCTATGACGTTTTTATGAATCATGTTCCCTTTGAAGTGTGGGCAAGATATTTAATCTCTGTGGCAGTTGAAATACAGGGGAGAATTCCTCCTTCGATTTGCGATCTTGCATGCGGCACTGGAAAAATATTATCCAGCATTCAGCCTTTTGTAAGAAACATTTATGGTTTGGATGGAAATGCAAAAATGCTTTCCATGGCTGAAAAAAAACTGCCCGGTGGAAAATTCGTTAAAGGACGCTTGGAAGGGCCGTTTCCATACAGAAAATCTCAGTTTCAGTGGGTGATCTGCACTCATGACAGTTTAAATTATTTAATTTCCTCTGATCAGCTTCAATCGCATTTTTTTGAAGTTGGAAAAATTCTCAAATCCGGCGGGATTTATTCAACGGATATCGTGACTCTTCAAAATATAATAAAAAATTTTGACAGGAAAACAAGAACTCATACTGTAAAAGGCACAAAATTTAAATGGTCCAACCGATATGACAGAGTCACTAAAATTATGACTTCCAGACTGGAATTTTATATCAATCATGAAATATTCATTGAAGAGCATCTGCAGAGGTATTATTCTGTTCAGGAAGTTGTTAAAGCTGCAGAGAAGGCCGGACTGGAACTTTATCTGATTCAAGGAGATTATCAAAGCAGCCGAAAAAGCCGGGGCGAAGTGCTGACCAATCTTCATTTTATAAAACGCTGACCATTTCCTGAAAATCCTTAGACACCATGGAAGATAAAAAAGAGATAGACAATATAATTTCCGGGATGAAGCGTTTTCTTTCCGTAAGAGAAAGATGCAGAAGCGAAGTTGAGCAGTATTTATTCAGGAAAGGCTACAGCAGAAACGTTATTGCTGAAATGACCGAAGCATTGAAAGAAAAAGATATTCTCGATGAACTCAGATTTACCAGGAATCGTATTGAATCAAGAATCCATAAAGGATATGGTCCACATTATATAAAAAATGAACTCAGCGCATTAAAAATTGACCGAAGAATTATAACAGAAACAATGGAAGAGTTTTCTGAAGAAGATTTTCTTGAAGGAGCCCTTGCTCTTTTCGAAAAGAAACTGTCCCAGTTTATAAAAGAAGAAAATACAGAGGAAAGACTTTACAGAGCATTAAAATCCAGGGGGTTCTCCGATTCCCATTACCGATTCGCAATGGAAACGGCAAAAGAAAAATTCCCTCACTGGTCGAAAAATAGATAAGCGAAATTTTTCAATCTTAATCATGACGATTCAAAATCGGCAGGCGGGATTATCCTGTTTTGCGTTCAAAAAAAACTGAATGAAAAATTTCCAGAAGCCAGAGGGCTGTTGATGCCAGTAGAAGATAAATAGAGATTCTGTAAATGTCAGCCCACTGGAAAAAATATTCGGAAAAAGTTCTGAGAAGCATCGCACAAATAACAATTCCATATGCTGCAGAAAAATACAGGGATTTTTTTTCTTTTCTCAGCCCATAGCCGCCATGCGAAAGGACGACTCTTGCGGAGATAATCATTACCGTAAGGAAAAGAACGCCGATAAAAAAGAAGTGGAAAGATGAGATCATGGAAATGCCGCTGATCAGATGTATCAAAGGCGAAATGATTAAAATAAACTGTATTAATATAAGAAATCCAGCAGCCATATCCCGGTTTTTCCCCGGGTTGAATAAATACCAGATCTCCTTTGCGATAAATAAAAAGACAAGAACGCGGATGATGCTGACCGCAGGAGTATGGATCTGGACAGGGATCGAAAGCAGGGTATAGATGATCAGGGAGTTTATATACCAAAAATACGGATGTCTTGAAATTTTTAACGAAGAGATACTCAGTCTTTCTTTTCCCGTAATTTGTTTTTGTTCTATTACGGGAATCATTCTGCTGCCGACTGCAGTGATCAGCAGAATAAAAAAGACATAGCGGTGCTGATTGAAGCCAAAATCTTTCAGAATCTGCGGAATATGCATAAATTCAGAGAGAAAAATGATGCCTGTTCCGAGAAAACCTGCAAATAAAGCGGCAAACAGAAAAGAAAGCACCGCCGGGGGAGAGACTTTTCTTTTCCGGATAAACCCGAAAAACCAGAAAAGCAGCCCGGCATATGAGATAAACATAAAAAGTTTATAGAGAAAAATAGATTGAAACGAAAAACTTGCCAGGTTGAGTAAGAGCAAAATTACGTATGTGATTTTTAATCTTTGAGACGGGTATACTGAGGCGATAAACCGCGGAATTCCTGTCCAGAGAAAGCCGAGGACAATTGGGAAAAGCATGGAGTGGATGAGTAGATAGGGATGCCACATCCTCTGAAAGGAATAATCAAGATCGAAAAGCCAGATGCCGGTACCCAGGAGAAAACCCGGAAGTGCAAAGGGAAAAATCAGTTTGTAGTTGTTTGTTTCTTCATGCGAAAGAGGTTCTTTAATATTTTTAAATAAATACTTCATATTTTCTGTATTTTAGTTTTCTGCAGGACTTTCTGATTTT
>JAOUOA010000515.1 GCA_029880625.1 Spirochaetia bacterium | reverse complement strand
AATTTTGTTTTCGTTACGAAACAAACCTGATGTTGCTGCCACCTGGCTCTCCTTTAATATTTCCTCTGTGAGGAAGTAATACGCCAATAATAGTATTATGTCTCATTAATGTCAAATAAAAAATGCAAATTGAAAAAAGGTCATCTCCCGAAGAAAAACTTCAAGGAATCGGAACGTTTGCAGGCAGAGGTTGAATGTTCGGATTCAAAGAATTTCTTGATTTTTAATCCCGTTCCATGGATCGTTAAGAGATGAATATTCTTGTAATCAACAGCGGATCTTCCAGCATAAAATATCAGCTTCTTGATATGAATTCTTCGGCTGCAGTGATGAAAGGAACCATTGAAAGAATCCATGAAGGCGGACATGCCGGGGCCCTGGAGGAAATTTTTCAAAAACTGGAAAACAAAACCATACATGCTGTCGGTCACCGTGTGGTGCATGGAGGCTCCTATTTCCATGATTCAAGGGAAATTGACGATGAAGTGATTTCTGCAGTGCGTACGTGCATACCGCTTGCTCCGCTTCATAACCCCTCCAACCTTGCAGGAATTGAAGTGGCGAAAAAAATCTGGCCGGATGTCCCGCATGTCGCGGTATTTGATACAGCCTTTCATGCGAGAATCCCGAGAAGGGCGAAGACCTATGCTCTTGATTCTGAAATTTCTGATGAGATGAAAATCCAGAGATACGGATTTCACGGAACTTCTCATGCCTATGTTTGCGCTCTGGCAGCAGAATATCTGGAAAGACCTCTGGATGAACTGCGTCTGATCAGCTGTCATCTGGGAAGCGGCGCAAGCGCCTGTGCGGTGGAATTCGGACATTCTGCCGATACCAGTATGGGCATGACGCCGCTTGAAGGACTTGTCATGGGTTCCCGATCCGGAGATCTGGACCCCGGCATTGTCATTGAAATGGTGCGAAAATACGGACTTGAAAAAACAGAAAGCATCCTGAATTCAAAAAGCGGTCTAGCTGGACTTTCCGGATCCGGAAAAGATTTACGCGATATTGAAAAAAAAGCTGCTGAAGGCGACGACAGAGCCAGACTTGCTATTTCCGTATTTGCTCATCGTGTTCGAAAATATATCGGCGCCTATGCAGCTGTAATGGGAGGGATTGATGCTGTAATTCTTACGGGCGGCATCGGTCAGAACAGCAGACAGATGCGTCAGAGGATTCTGCAGCGGTTTGAATATCTGGGACTTCGCCTGAATGAAGATTTAAATATGGATGCAGCCGTTTCTCATGAAAATTCTGTTGCTGATATCAGCATGCAGAGTTCCCGCGTAAGAGCCCTTGTCATTGCAACCAATGAAGAGCTGATGATTGCAAAGGAAGCAGAACGGATTGTCCGGGGAGCAAAACAGACGAAACGGCCCGGTCCAATTCCCATTGCCGTGAGCGCCAGACATGCTCATCTGGATCGGGAGACTCTGGATGCTCTTTTCGGGAAAGGGAGCGAACTTACTGTTTATAAGGAGATATCCCAGCCGGGGCAGTTTGCCGCCAATGAGAAAATTTCCCTGATCGGTCCGAGAGGCAGAATTGAAAATGTTCGAATTCTCGGCCCGCTCCGCAGCAGTTCTCAGATCGAAATATCAAGAAGCGATGAATACACGCTTGGTGTGGATGCGCCTATCCGAAATTCCGGGCATACGGAAGGATCGGCTCCCATTATAGTAGAGGGTCCTGCGGGAAGAGTTTCGCTTCAGGAGGGTCTGATCTGTGCGAGAAGGCATATTCACATGTCAGTGAAAGATGCAGGGCTTTACGGCGTGAATGACAGGGACGAAGTGGAAGTTGCCATTGAAGGAGGGCCGCGGGATTTGATTTTCGGAGATGTCCTTGTTCGAGTGAAGGATTCGTATATACTTGAAATGCATATTGACACGGATGAAGCCAATGCGGCAGAACTGCAGAGGGGAGATTCCGGCGATATGATTTATGCGAGTATTGAAAAAGGCGCGAGCGCTGCCATTAAAGAAAAGCGGTAAAAAGCAGAAAAAATCAGTTCTCCAGGAAAGAAGCTGTCATCAATCGGTAACCGCTCAAATCAGAAACTGAAAAATCTCTGTTTAAAACTTCATTCCATGAACTTCTGAATCTTTCTGCCGTGTCCTGATTTTTATTTCGGCTGTAGTAGAATTTTAAAAAATAAACATGCGAAAGAGAATTTCCTGTGTAAAAAGAGAAGATTCCCGGTCCGGCCGCCAGATCCGTAATTGTATAGCTTTCTTTTGAAAGCAATTGAAAGTCACTTTGAGAAACCTGCATATGATATCCCGGAGAAAACATCCATGAGCCTTCAATCTGACCCGGGAAATCTGATGAACGAATAAAGACGGGACTGGAAGATTTTCCAGTCCTGCCGATTGAAAGTATTTCAAGCTGCTGCAGACGTTCCTGTATCCTGTTGTCGTTCTTGCTGTATTTTTTTATTGTACCTTTCAACTGAACGGAAAATCGGGGAGGAAAAAAAGGATTCTGATTCACAGCCGGTTTGGCCAGCAGAGAATCCGGATGCCGGACCATGTATAATTTATGCTTTGTATCGGGCAGTACGGGCGAAAATTGATAAATTCCTTCCATCCAGTAGTACTGAAGAGAAGGTGTTTTCCTGGTTTTTAAAAGATCATGATAAATATCTGAAATATTATGAAGGAACTGAGACCAGTCCGATCCTGCTTCTCTCTGGGCTAGATATGTGTAAAGGAGCTGGATCTGTCTGACCTGGGATGCAGATATTTTTTGTGCATAAATTTTTTCTTCAGTCAGATGGATTTTATAAAGATTCTCTTCGTTTCCAGTTATTATAGAAAAAACCTGTTTTTTTGGAATCCGTTTTTGAAT
>JAOUOA010000513.1 GCA_029880625.1 Spirochaetia bacterium | reverse complement strand
AGAATTTTAACAGCCTCTTTCTGCTTTCCTTTTTTGCTGAGAAGCTGTGACTTTCGCATGTAGGATTCGGGATCTTTTTTGTCGACTTTTTCTGCGCGGTCATATTCACGCATAGCGTCGTCATCCTGGCCTTTCATTTCATTGGATTGTCCCCTTCTGTTATAGGCTGTTGCGCGGTTCGGATCAACCCTTCTTGCGCGGCTTGCCATGTCATGCGCCATGTCACTGTCGCCGAGGGCAAGGTAGGCTTCTGAAAGGGCGATATAGGCTCTGTATTTTTCTTCATCTGTAAGACCGTCAATTGAAAGGGCTTTTTTAATCGTCCGGACGGCTTCTTCATAGCGTTTGTTCATTGAATAAAGTTCTGCAAGACTCATGTAATGAGAAAAATTTCCCGGATCGTCGGCAATTGCGTCAATGTACTGATCAATTTCTTCTGCAAGTGCATCTGCAGGAATTTCATCTGAAAAAAAAGATTTTTTGATTTCATAGGCGCCAAGCAAAAGAATTGCAAGAATTCCGATGATTGCCGCGATTTTTTTATATTCCAGGTCTCTTCCCATGTGTTTCTTCCTTAGTGTATTATATGCTAAATTAGAGATCGTCAGGCACCATTATGCCTTCGCCTTCATTGGATGTTTTTTCTTTTTCAGGAGCTGCTTTAAGATCGGGCATGACAATGTTTCCTGACTCAGGTAGACTCTGTCCCTGAAGAATCTGCGACCCTCCGATCACAATGCCGTTCCCATTGCCCTGAATAACGACAATCCCTTTTTGTTTTTTTTCTTTTGGCGGCAGTTTGAAATTTTTATCTTTCAATAATGCAATTGCTCTGTCGATTTCAGGTCCCTGAGGATCTTCCGGTTCAAGTTTCCGGTAGGCTTCCCAGTGGAAAATCGTTTTTTCTTTATTGCGAAGCAGGTTGAGTTCAATCATGCCGAGATAGAATCGGCAGATGTGAAGTTTTGGATTTTCATTGAGAGCTTTCATGAAATACTTTCTTGATTCTTTTTCTTCTTCGCGGAGGTAATAGATCTGCCCCAGCCTGAAATACTCACGGTCTTTTCGTTCAGATAGTTCAAGAGCCAGGCGAAAATCAGATTCTGCTTTGTCCAGCTCATTCATGATGAGATGAATATCACCTGAAAGCGAATAGGCCTGGGCGTTCTCCGGATCGATATGTTTCACTTTCTGGAGATATTTTTCTGCAACCCTGTAGCGGGATTCCAAAATATGCTCTTCGGCTCTGTCCAGAAGCTCTTCGATTTCATTTTGCTGTTCATTTGAAAGAATCTTTTTTTGAGGAAGAATTTTATATGAAATTAGAAGAAAGAACGATCCTGCTAATATCAGATCCAGAAAAATTCTTTTTTTGTGGAAAATCGAATGCATGGTTATTAAAAGAAAGAAGGAATGTGCTTAAAAAAACATGAAAGAAATTCCCGGGATTTAAAAATATGTTTAATTAAAATCCTTCTTTTTTTTCCAGAATATTGATGGTTTCAAGAATGCCGATATTGAAATTTGCCAGCAAAATTACAGTAATCACCACCAGTAAAACTATCGACAGAATTTTTAAGAGGAATAATGTATTTCTTAAGATTCTATAACCAAGAAAAGAAATTCCTGAAAAAACCGAACCGGCGCTGGAATTGCTTGATGATACCTTCATATATGCAGTTACATAAAAAAAGGCCAGAAGGAAAAGAATTGAAAGAAGAAGCAATGCAAAAAGACCTGGAAATGCAACCTGAAGTTTATAGATGGGCAGCAGGATGAGATTGGACAGAAGAATTCCCACTCCAAACAAAATTACGATTTGAAGAAGACTTTCAAGATTTACTTTCCAGTCTCTGGAAGGATCCATGAGTTTTCTGTAATTTAAATGTTCCATAAATGGAATCGGACGGCTTTCTTTTGGAGCCAGATAGGACTGAAAGATCAGAGCAAGCCCTGCAAACAATAAAATGGATTCAATGATGATCTCAAAAAATGCAGTAAATTGATCGTTGGTGAAAATGATATTTTCCCTTCTTGTTGTAACAAGAAGAACCATTACAAACAGAATACTGGGATAAATAAGGATTCGCAGAAATGGATGGTAAAACCAGTGTCTTCTTAATAATGCAGCAATGGCCAGTACAAACATAAAAACCCAGACGGTATTTATGATAAGGAAAAAAATATCTCCTGTGAAAGTCCTTTCAATGTTTTTAAAAAAATTATCCGGCCTGGAATCGCTTACGAGTAGAGGATCATCAAAAAGATTCATGGATTTATGCTGGAGGTAAACCCTTTTAACAAGTCCGGTTTTCCAGTTTGATACAGCAGATTTTTTTTCAATTAAATTATTTTCATCACTCAAATCTGATTTAAATTCTTCATCAGATCTTTCTTCTGTGAAAAAAGTTGAATCCTGGGCGTAGGGATCGATTTCTACGCCGGGTCTTCCTGTTAAAAAAGAGATAAAATACAGTAAAAATGCAATCAATGCTGCTATTTGATATGCCGGTTTCATCGTTTCTGTCATTTTTTTCCTGCTCTAAATATTTTCCAGCAGTTTTCTTGACGAACCAGAGCGTTTCTGTGCTCTGGAACTAAACATGCTTAATTCCATCTTTCTTGAGATTTTTGTAGCCATCAGATATTTACGGGGCCAGGGAAGAACTGTAATTTTCAGCCTCGGTACAAGACTTTCCTTCCTATTTATGGCTCTTGTTGTTTCGGTAATGGTAATTGTACTGTCTGTTTTTACCGGTTTCCAGAACGAGGTCCATAAATCACTGTGGAATTCCGGATACCATATTACCATATCCATGCATGGCAGGGGAAAAACGATAAAAAATCATGAAAACAT
>JAOUOA010000514.1 GCA_029880625.1 Spirochaetia bacterium | reverse complement strand
TTTATACCGCCGGGTATTCAGTAAAGATTAATATTTTACGGACCCCTCTGAAACCAGCGGCTAATGAGAGAGAAAATTTCTAGCTGGAGGAGATGGAATATGGGGAAAAAAAAGAGAAAAATATCGCAGGAAGAATATCGTAAGGCGATGGAAGAGTTGGGTAATGAGGGTAAGAAGCAGCTGAAACAATCGATGCGCTCCAATATATTGATTGGTTTTCTGATCATCATCAATGTTCTCTTATATTTATTTTCAGATGAATCTTTTATAGATCTGGTGGGCATGCAAATCCATTCCTTTTCCGCCGCCATTGTTCTGCCGTATTTTATATGTCTGATTGTATTTATCGTAATCAGTATCTTAAATACCTCCGGAGTGTTTAAATCTCTGCGATGCCCGAAGTGCCGCCGTTTCTTCCCCGGGGGCAAACTTACTCGTTACACTTCGTTTCAGAGCTCTGATATGAGACCAACCAGCGACGGCGCTGCATATTTCACTACAAAAACAAATTTTGTATACTGGACGGAATGTAAATCATGCGGTCACGTTATATGGGTTGTAAAATAATAATAGCCTGCGGAAATTTACTGAATCCAGGTCAATTCGCGGGAATACTGTCGGAAGAATTTTCAGGACGGGAAATTGAGTTTAAATAAATTTAAGATCTTTCATTTGTAGAGCAATTCCATAAGCTTTTTATTTATATGCAGGTGGTATCTTCCTGACTAAAGAATTCAATCAATTGCACTTCCATCAGAGCAGGATATTCTAAAATTGTGTCATCGTTGAACATTCCGATGATGGCAGTTATTTTAATTTTATTTAATAAAGCACAATAAATTCATTTTGCTGCTGTTAACAGCATCCTCAACCCTGGCCGCCATACCGGTCCAGGCAAATGTCTTTATAAAAAATTAAATTTATTCTACGTAACCGTACGGCTTTCCTTCATCGCAGGATTTGCGAAGTCCGTCCCAGGTATACATGCCCTCATCATGGTTATCCGACCAGATGATCTGAAGAGCGTATCGTCCCACATTTTTTGTCATCTGTACACCGATCTGAGTAATGCCTTCAGTCGTTCGAATCGAATCATTGTCATGGCCTCCCCGGCATTCTACGCAGGGACAGTATTTTCTAAGGGTGAGAAGGTCAAGATCGCATTCCGTACCGTCCTTCCAGAGGATTTTCAGATTTTTATCATCATAAGAGACTTTCTGTGCTGTTGCTTTTAAGAGAGAATTATTCATTAGATTATCCTTGAATTCATTTTTTATTAAAACAGAATCTTCCAGACCATTTAAATCAGAAATTCCCTGTTTGGCGAATGTTTTTCTAAAATGAAGGAATGAATTCTGTATTCAGATATTGCCTTCGGCAGGAAAGCTCAATCCGGACTTTATTTCTTAATTCAGCATGCATACGTATAGTGTTTTTATTTTAATGATGAAGGAAAAAACTGAACCGCCCCTATGGAAATGTCTGTCTAAACCAATAAGAGGAATGCCGTTCTGAAGTTTAACTTGACAGAATGAACAGACCCATTGGAAACAAGGACAATGCTTATGAAAACTCCATTTAAATCAGTTCTTGAATATACATTTTTCAGTTTTTTTTATACCATCGCAGCTCTTTTTTTTATCCTGCTGCTTGGATCATGCAGTTCTTTTAAAAAAGACTCCGATATCCAGGGAGCCATTATCACAGAATACCGGGGCACCGTAACCATTCAAAAAAAAGAAGCTTCTTATGAAATCAATCCTGAAGATCTGACTACAGAAAAAGCGATTTTATCGGACGGGACCATTCTTGAAACACAGAACGACTCAAGAGCAGACCTTCAGTTTGCAACCGGGATTTCCATGCGAATTGGTTCAGGAACAAAAATAAAAATTGAAAAGACCCAGGTACTGACCGGAGAAAATTTCAGCAAGGTCCTGCTTTATCTTGAAAAAGGAAAAGTTTTTACAGAATCCCCGAAACTGTCCAATCACTCATCCTTCAGAATTACAACGCCCACGGCTGCGGCAATGGTTCGCGGAACAAAATTCCATGTAAGCGAAACGGACGGAACAATGATTACCATTGTCCATGAAGGATCGGTCGCTGTTTCCAGTACTGGCAGACAGACCTCTGAAAAAATGACAGAACGGGGAATGAAAACAGAAGTCAGCGTCAATGATGTTTCTTTATCCAATGCGTCGCCAGTGGAACTTAAAGAATCCGGCCTGAAAGGAGAAGCCATCCGTGAAATCAGCCCGAAACAGCGGAAGGCAATGGCTGAAATTTTTAATAAATCTGAAGAACAGAAACGACTTCATCAAAAGACACTGGATGATTTTAAAAACAGAGGGAAGAAACAGGAAAAACCGCCATCAACGGATGCATCTCCGGATGAAGTAAAGAAAAATGAAAAACCGGAGACAGCTCCCGCTCCTGAAAGAGTGCGCGATACGGAAGAATTCGGCAGGTTGAAAAATACTGACGAAACTTCAGACGAAAAAACGCAGGAAAAGTAATATTTTCCGCATGTCAGGAAGCTTTTTTAAAAAGACTGCCCGGCCATCCCCATGACGACAGCTTGATCAAAGTCCCAGACGTTTATAAATTGCGCCCACATTTCGCAGAAAATAGGCCGGATCAAAAATAGAATCGATTTCCTGATCTGTAAGTTTCGCATTCACACGCGAGTCATTTTTCATCATCGTTTTAAGATCCAGGTTCTGATCTGCCCAGACCTTCATACTGGACTCCTGAACAATCTTGTAGGCTTCTTCCCTTTCAAGACCTTTATCAACCAGGTTCAGCATGAGTCTTTGAGAATAGATCAATCCACGTGTGGTTCCCATGACGCGCT
>JAOUOA010000512.1 GCA_029880625.1 Spirochaetia bacterium | reverse complement strand
GCTGTAGAAGATTCCGGACCGGGAATTGATGAAGCCATGAAAGACAAAATATTCGAACCCTATTTTTCCACCAAAGGAGCGCATGGAAGCGGTCTGGGGCTGGCTATGGTGGAAAGAGCAGTTCTAGATCATCATGCCAGAATTTACATTGGAAGATCAACTTTGGGCGGCGCTGAATTCAGAATTGTGTTTAAGGGCGAAGAGGAAACATCAGAATGAAAATCTATATTGTGGATGACGATCAGAGTATTCGAGATTCATTAAAGGCGGTTCTTGAAGACGAGGATTTTGAAGCAACTGCTTTTGAGACCGGATCTGAAATGCTTCAAAATCTTGAAAAAGAAAGGCCTGATTTAATTCTTCTTGATGTGTGGCTTGGAAGTGAAGATGGCCTGGATATCCTTGATAAAATAATGGTTATTTATCCGATGCTCCCGGTTTTGATGATTTCAGGACATGGCACCATTGAACAGGCTGTCATAGCAACGAAAAAAGGAGCAATGGATTTTCTTGAAAAACCCCTTTCTCTTGACCATGTTTTAAACCGAATCAATGAAATCTTAAAACTCGATGACAGAAATAAACAGATAGAAATGTCCTCCTCTCTTCTTGAATTTGATGAAATCATCGGCGTTTCAAAACCAATTGTTGAAATGAAAAAATCAATTGCAAGAGCATCAGGTACAAATGCGCGAGTTTTTATTTACGGAGAACACGGAATTGGAAAAGAACTTGTAGCAAGAACAATTTACAAGAATTCAAAAAGATCTTCAAAGGTATATATAGATTTAAATTGTTCTTTAGTTCCTGAAGTGTTTATTGAAAGGGAGTTATTCGGCTCTGAAAAGACTGACAGCAGCGGTAAAACTGAAATCTATAAAGGGAAATTTGAACAGGCTGACGGCGGAACGCTTTTTCTGGACGATATCTGTAATTTAAATCCGGCTACACAGGTCAGACTTCTGAACTCACTTGAGGAGTTAAAATTTGTCCGGATGGGAGGGAAAGATGAAGTGCAGGTTGATGTACGGATAATTTCAGCGACAAATATAGATCCCCTTGATTCAATTCGCCAGGGTAAATTTAGAGAAGATCTTTACTACAGACTGAATGTAATTCCAATTAATATTGCACCACTTCGCAGCAGACTTTCTGATATTCCGCTTCTCCTTGAGCATTTTTTAAAAGAAACATCCGAAAAGAATCAGCTTCCTTTGAAACGATTTACTCCTTCTGCTCTGGAATTCCTTGTGAATTATAAATGGCCCGGAAATGTTCTGGAACTTAAAAATTTTGTTGAAAGGATCTGCATATTATCTCAGGAAAACGATTTGAATATTGAACTTGTTAAGGAAAATATTCATGATGTTAAAAATCATACAGGCGAATCTGATGTACAGATCTCCGGAGATTTTAAATCAGCTAAAGAAGATTTTGAACGGAACTATATTATTGAAGCATTGCGAAAAAATGAAAAAAATATAAGCCGCGCTGCTCGATTTTTAGGAATGGAGCGGACCAATCTTCATAGAAAAATCAAGTCTCTCGGCATCGATCCAGAGAATATATGAATGCGGAAGCCTCAACAATTGAAACCATTGTTCATGATCTAATCTTTCTACTTAAAAATGATCCTGAATGTTTTATACTTAAATATTCTGATGAAACAACTCCGTTGGATTTGGATTTTGTTTATGAACCGGGCACCAGACAACTGTCTAAAAAAAAGGAGCAAATTCCAGAGGAAATTAGAGAACAGCAGCAGCCCAGAATCAGTGAAAACGTTAATTATTTATGTACGGATTGCCATGGCAAAATGTATCCTGTTAAAAATTATCTCAGACCCGGAAAAAAACCAATTCTTGTTCTTCATTATAACGGATCTACAGGATCAAAATTAAAACCGGACAGAAGCGATAAGTATATTTTTGGAAATCCAGAAGAAGATGATCTTTTTGAGAGAATGTGCAGAGCTTCGGGATTGGAAACATCCGATTTTTATTTTCAGGAATTCCCTGCATGTCATTTTACTACTTCCAACCCACAGGATCCTGAATGGAAAAAACGGATTTCAAATTGTCTTAAACATGCAGCATCAACAATAAAAAAATACAATATAAAAATACTTATATTTTCCGGCATCTCCGCTCAGATGTATCTCGGTCATGATCATGCACAGATGCATTTTAAGAACATGGATCTGTTCGATCCTGAAATTCCCGGGATCGCCGTAACCGCGCTTGTTCTGCGCAGTCCTGCAGCGCTGCTTGCAATGGAACAGAAGCGAAAAAAAACTTCAGATCATACTAAAGCGGAACTGCTCGAAGAAGAAAAAAAAGTGAAAACTTTAATCGTTAATGCTTTGAAACTGACTGCTGAAAAATTAGCAACAGAATTATAAAAGAGAAATAAATGCATCAAGTCCGGCGGTCAAATGATCCTGATCTGTTGCAAATGAAATTCTTACATGGTTATTTTTTTCAGAAAAAATGCTTCCGGGAACAATGATTAATTTTTTTTCTGAAGCTGCGTACTCTGTAAATTCCGTATCTATACTGGGGATTTCCGGAAAAATATAAAATGCTCCTGACGGGTAGGGAAATTTTGTATGCGGTTTCAGTTTTTCAAAGCAAAGATTTCTGTTTTGTCGGTAAAGGTCAATATAAGAAGACATATCCAGATCAAGAGCTTTTAAACCTGCCCACTGAACCGGCGCAGGAGCACAAACCACCGTATACTGCTGGATTACAGTCATGGCACCAATGACTTTTAATGGTCCTGTGGCATAACTCAGGCGAAGACCTGTCATATTGTATGTTTTGGAAAAACCTTTTAATACCATTGCATCAGGATATATTGT
>JAOUOA010000511.1 GCA_029880625.1 Spirochaetia bacterium | reverse complement strand
ATAAAAATCAATCTGTAGTCATTCAATTTTTTTTACCTGGAATCACAGATGCAGATGAAGATCATTTTCCTGATACCGCTGAATTAAATGCAGAATCCGACAGAAATGCTTTTCTGGACTGGTTTGTCAGAATTGCCGAATCTCAGTTTAAAAAAAAGAATTATGGATGGAATCCCGATGAACAGGACTGTTCGGGTTTGATCCGCTATTCTTACAGAGAAGCGCTGAAAAAACACAATACTGAATGGTACAGAAAAAACGGAATTGTCATGGATAAAAATCTCCCGGATGTGGACCGCTTCAACTACCCGGATGTTCCACTCATCGGAAAAAAAATATTTAAAATAAAAAAAGGACCGGCCTCCGATCCTGAATCTTTTGGCGTTTATGCAGATGCAAAAACTTTAATGTCGTTCAATCTGGATTTCATCTCCAGAGATATAAATGAAGCAAATCAGGGTGATATCCTTTTTTTTCATGATCCAGATAATTTCAATTCCCCATACCATTCAATGATTGTTGTAAAAAATGATTTACAGGATATAATCCTGCTCTATCATACGGGAACAGAGCAGGGGATTAAAAGAATTCCACTGTCATATCTTGAAAATAGTGAACGATTTTATCCCGGTGTATGGAACAGGTATTTTATGGGAATCTTTCGATTTCACATTATACGATAATCGTTAATCACAACGGATAATTTCATATTATGCGCCAGCTTGAATTCCAATGGCGCTTTTTTAAACGGCAGAGATTAAACTATACCCGGAGAGACGGCATGAAGCAAAAAGTATTTCATCTATGTTCAGGAATCACAGGTGTTATATTTTTTCTCGCAGTACAGGGTATCAATGCATCGCCTTCTTTTTACCTCGGCACAGATAAAATTTTTGGGACCCATGAGGCGCCCTATGTAAATCTGGAAGGACCGGGCTACAATTCTTACAACCTGAGGGTGTACAGAATATCAAATCCGGAAAAATTTATCCATGAAAACCTCCGTCAGAGGCAGGTAACAGAAAAAACGAAAAAAGCCAGAGGAAATGCCATTGCTCTGTTCCGCAGTACCTGGAGCGGCTACAAAGATGATTTCCAGAAAGTTGCACGGCAGGAATTAAAAGGCAGAACCAGGGTCCATATCAAAAACAGCCTTTCCGTAAAACTCAATGCCCCTCATCCGCAGCAGCAGCTGGCCGTTCCGGAACTGCTGGAAGATCATCAGTTTTTGTTTTCGCGGACTGTTTCAAAAAGTTCAAAAGCCTGGGATTACCGCAGAATCCCCATATCCATTGACCGGGAAGGATTTTATCTAATTGAAGTCATCCATGGAATGGATATCGCCCATACCGTAATGATAAAATCCAATGTGCAGTTTATGGCAAAACAGTCAGATAATGAAACTCTAATTTTTTCTGCCAGGAAAGATTCAGGCGAACCTATATCGGATGTTGCAGTCGATATTTTTAATTCAGAAACGGGACAGAAGATCCATTCGTCTGACAGTAATTCAAAGGGAATCGTGTTTTATAAAGGAACAACTCCTGCGAAAAGTCTGATCGTTGTTCGTCATGATTCTGAATATGCCCTTTCAGATCCTAATTTTTATTCCAATTCCTATTACGGCAAGGGAGGTGTGAAAAGCTATATTTATACGGAAAGGCCTGTGTACAGACCCGGCCAGAAAGTTTTCTTTAAAGGGATCGTTCGCAATTTTCAGAACGACCGGTATAAAATCAGTTCCGGAACCGCTTCCTTCAGTGTCTATGCTGAAAATGGCAACGTAATCGTAGAAAACCAGAACCTGCAGATTTCAAATTCCATGGGATCGTTTTCCGGGAACTTTGTTCTTCCGGATCAGGATGATCTTTACAGGGGTGTTTACAACCTGGTTCTACTTTACAATCAGAAAAGCTACAGCACAGAATTCAGCGTTGAGTCTTACAAAAAACCAAGGTTTCTTGTAAAAGTAAATACTTTAAAAAACAGCTATTACAGCAGAGATAAAATTCCGGTTACCGTTTCTGCAAAGTATTATGCAGGAAATCCTGTCGTTCAGGCAGATGTGCATTACAGGGTATTTCGCAGTCCGCGTTACCATTATTCTGTTGTAGGCACGATACCTCATTTTGAACAATCCGGAGATTACCTGGGACAGACGAATACTTCTGTACAGAACCAGCTCATCCTTGATAAAACCGGAAAATTAAACGAATCCGGCGAATTTTCATTTGTCATTCAGCCGGATAAGCACGATCAGGATTACAGCTACAGTGTAATTACTTCTGTAACGGATCCGTCAGAAACTCTTGGAGGGAGCAGAGCTTTTTCCGTAAACAGAGGTCAGTTTTATATCAATATCCGACGGGAAAATACAGTTTACAATCCCGGCGATGTGATGAAGCTGAAAGCAGAACTGGTTCCATTTGATAAAAGTCTGAAAGCCGCAGAAAAAAAGAAAATCGTTGAGGGGATCAGTGTTTCTGCAGATCTGGTTTCCAGATCATTCCAAAGTATTTCAGAAGAGAATTCAGGAGAGGTTGTTTCTGAACACAGTTCTGTTACAGATGCTTCTGGGACTGCAGATTTTTCTATTCCCATTCAGAAAAGCGGACATTATCTTTTAAGATTCCACACCGAAGATAAAGACGGAAATGAATTAACGGCAGATACCACCCTGTGGGCTTCCGCTGTTTCAGATTCAATTTCCATTCCATTCAGGAATCTTGTTATGAAGGCCGGCAAGGATTTATACAGCGTCGGCGAAGAGGCTGAAGTTATTATCATCAGCCCTGTTGCTGACGCCAGCTTATTTCTGGCTCTGGAAAGCAATCGTATTCTGGATTATGAACACGTAAAACTAAAAGGAAATATTTA
>JAOUOA010000509.1 GCA_029880625.1 Spirochaetia bacterium | reverse complement strand
AATAAGCTGAAGGGAGTAAGAAAAATCCTGAAAATGATTGAATGTGAAAATATCTTGTTTATGTAATATAACATTATAATATGATGTTTATTTCATATCATGGTTAGCTTTCAATAACAAACCCGGTTTCGCCCTTCTTTTTTTGCCCGGTACAGCTGCCGATCTGCATTTTCAATTAAACTTTCAAGAGTATCGTCTTTCTGAAATTCTGCTATACCGAAGCTTGCTGTCAGTGAAATTTTTTCGCCAGAAAATTCAAAAGAAAGCTCTGATGCGGAAGAACGAAGAGATTCACAGTGTATAGCCGCATTTTTCGCCTCTGTTTCAGGCAGCAGGAGGACGAATTCTTCGCCGCCCCACCTTGCAAGAATATCGCTGCTTCTTCTGGAATCTCCGAGAATTCCTGCAATAGATACAAGTACTTCATCGCCGTTTAGATGGCCGTACCTGTCATTGATGGATTTAAAATGGTCAATGTCAATCATTACGGCAGAAAGTGGACGTTCGTATTGTTCTGAAATTTTCAGCTGCTGTTCAGCCGCTTCCTGAAAAGCGCGTCTGTTGTACAGACCTGTCAGAGAATCCAGCCTGGATTCCTGTACGGCTTTTTTTCTTTCAATTCTATACCTGCGCATTTTATAGGAAAGAGCAAGCGCGAGAAGAGTTGCTTCCAGTTCCATTCCGATTTCTCCGGCATGAAAGGTCATAGGATGAAACGGAATAATTCCCGTAACGGAAAGCGAAGTGGAGCAAATTCCGATCATGCCGAAAAATACAGCAAGAAAAAAATATCTGCCGGAAATATCTTTTCTGTAGATGCTTCTAAGGCCCAGATAAAACATAAAGAAACTGAATAAAGTCATGCTTGTAAATGCTGCGAATGTAAGGAAAAGTCTGATCTGAAAAAGAACTGAAACAATTATTATTAAAACGATCAGTCCGATGTAGAAATAGATCCCTTTTAACAGTGTTGGCGATGATCTGGAAAGGGAAAGAAAGCTTGCGCCGAAAAGAACACCGAAAACATTATAAGAAAGCATTAATATCAAAATAAAATACTGCTGGAAATACAAGGATTCTGTCCAGACCCATTTAATTCCATGTCCTGTATAAGAAAAGTTGCAGACTGTAATAATGCCGAGAGCCAGGGAATAATAAAGATAGCTCATTTCCTTGAGACCGGAAAATAATAAAAGATTGTAAATGCAGAGTGCGCACATGAATCCGAAAAAAAATGCATAAAAATATCCTGCGAGAGTCTTTCGTTTTTCAAAGTCATCTGCAGTCAGTATGCTTATGGGAACAGCTACGGGATCAATGGACCGGGTGCGGATATAGACTTCGCTTTCTCCCGGTGGAAAGCTGAAAGGAGCTGCAAACCCGACTGCAGGTATAAGATTCAGATGCTCCGTGACATGATCGCCGGTTTTAATGTGAAAAAGATTTTCGGATCGGACAATATAGATATCTACATAATCCAGCCAGAGAACGCCTGTCAGGACTACACGATCAAGATTCTGTGTACTGCCGTTTACAACTGGAAGTCTTATCCATGCGGGATTTGAGCCGATTCCAAAATGAGGCACGGTCTGATCAGAAGGGGAAAATTTCTTTTGGGAAAATGCTGTTATGGCTTCCTGGATATTCATTTCCTGGTTATTTTCAATATAATAATGAGCATAGGTTCCGAGCGATGTTTCTGAAGGATGGTCCAGATCAACACTTTCAGCATGTATTGGACTTAAAAAAAGAAATTGAACGATGAATAATAAAATGAAAACAAAATGTTTCATGAAATGCAATTGCTTCTCATATAGCCCGAAGAATCAACGAGAAAAAATTTTACTAAAATAAAATATTTTCAAATTTTAAGAGGCAGATTCCATTCTGATTTTTTCGTAAACTTTAACGCAGTTCCTTCCTGATTTCTTGGCCTCGTACAGGGCATCGTCAACATTTTTATATAGTTCATCAAAACTCATTTCCTTACTGTATTCATCTACTCCCAGACTGATCGATAATTTTTCTATATCAGTAAATGGATAGTGATTTACGGAATTTCGTAATTTTTCAGCAATTTTTACTGCCTGCTGCTTCCCAATTCCTTCCAGAAGGATTAAAAATTCTTCGCCTCCAAGGCGGATGATCCAGTCGTCTTTTCTTAATTTATTCTTTAACATTCCTGTAAGTTCTATTAATACTCGATCGCCGGCATCGTGTCCGTAGCTGTCGTTAATTTGCTTGAAATGGTCAATATCTAACAGAAGTACAGAAAGGAGAATGTTTCTTTCCAGTCTGCCGTTAATATAATCTTTAAGCCGGATCAGACCTCTTCGGTTTAATACACCCGTTAAAGAATCTCTTTCTGCAATAAAAAGCAGATTGTATTCGTAAATTCTTCTCTGCTTTTCATAAAAAAACGCAAGTAAAAGGGAGGATGTAAAAACTGCTAAGGCCTGAACGGCATGCAGTTCGCTGATTCTTTGAGCGTCATCAAAATAAGGCCAGAGAAAATAACCGCCGATTAGAAAAATACCGAACGTTAATGATAAAGCGGTTCCTGTTAAAAGTCCTCCCATGTAATAAAGGAGAAACGGAAAAAAACCCAGCCACATAAAATTTGCAATATTGTTGTAAACATACGGAAGTCCGGAAAACATAATCAGAGCCAGAAGCACAATTGCTGTTTTCTGAGCGGAATCAATATGTGATTTAAGAATTCCTTTATAAATAAACAAAAGAGAAAAGAAAGGAACCACTGCTTGAGTGAAAGCCATTATAAAATAGCCTTCGTTAAAATCGATGAAGGAAAGAGGGGGAAAAAAAATAATTCCTGCGATAAAAAAAAATTTTGTTAAAAACCGGCGCTGAGGGTTTCTG
>JAOUOA010000508.1 GCA_029880625.1 Spirochaetia bacterium | reverse complement strand
GTCAAATGAATCAGCCACGCACATAATTCTGGAAAGCAAAGGGATCTCTTCACCTTTTGCGCCTGCAGGATAACCCTGTCCGTCATGGCGTTCGTGATGGAATTTAATGATTTCAGCCAGCCCGGAATACATTTTGATGTTCGATAGAATTTTATATCCAGTTTCAACATGCATTTTGATCAAATCAAATTCAAGACTGCTCAGCATCCCAGGATTCAGAAGAATTGCATCGGGCGTCGCCACCTTACCGATATCATGGAGGATCGCAGCTTTCTTCAACAGCTGTATTTTATCTTCAGGAAGATTCATCTGTTCTGCAATCCTCTGGCAGTATTCTGCCACACGAAAAGAATGCCCTGCTGTATACGAATCTCTCTCTTCAATGAGATTTACGAACGATAAAACTGTCTCTTCATAATTTCTTATTTTTTCATCCTGAAGACTGTTCAGCCGTTCTTTCTGATTGAAGGAATTAACCGCAAAACCAATATCGCCAGCAAGCTCTTCCAGCATTGTGATTTCTTCAGAATCAAAGCCGTCTTTACGCGATGTATAGACCAGAATGGTGCCAGTCGGCTGTCCATTCATTGAAGGACGAATTGGAATTCCGATTACTCCCGCAAAACCGGATTCATGCGCCCTCTTCTTCCAGGGCAGAAACAAAGGATCTTCCTGAGTATTATTGACGATTACAGTTTGATTTTCAAGAATACTTCTTCCGGCAGGTCCTTTTGAACCGGGGTTGGAAATGTCACAGGAGACCTCAAATGTCTGACTCAGGTATTGTGTATGATCATCTGATTTATGACGAACCTCAATTTTAGATCCTTTGCGAAATCCGATCCATACAAGACTGTAATGCCTGAATGCTCCAAGAGTATCGCACGTTTTCTGCAGAAACTCCTCGGCCGAGGAAACGCTGATCATCAAACGGTTGATTTCTCCTACGGTTTTCATGATTTCCCGAAGATAAGATTCTCTCATGAAAAGGACTCGAATCCTTTTGGTTTTCGCCTTAACTTTTTGTTTCAATCCTGCATTGAATTTTTTATACAGATCGGCGCTTCTTTTTTCTTCTCGAAAGTAAAAAAGCATCAGAATCAGTATTGCCGAAGAAAACAGAGTAAAGACCAGATACATCAGAAAATTTTTAAATTTTATGTCTCTAACGTTTTCCAGGTAAGTTTCAGATGGGATGGTGATATGAATCCCTCCGCGTATATCGCCGATTTTCTCTGTTTCATGGCATGTCAGACAGGCTTTTTCAGTCTTCAAGACGCCGACAAAATGTATGGACTCTTCAGGATTTTCTGGAAATCTGTAATAATATTTCTGATCTTTGTTCTGATTAAAATATTTTAATGCAAATGCCTCGAGTTCATCAGGCGCGTTTCCAGGATTTACAGGATTCAGACTGGTAATTTTCAATTTATAGGAAAGATTTTTTTCCTGATTGCTCAATTCAAAAATCAAGCGTGTCATCCAGGCCGGATTGATCCTTATCATAATGCTTCCATCTGCCATTCTTTCTGAATTTTCTTCAAGGTATGGGTTGGGTTTCAATTCGGAAGTCTTCCTGACATAAACTCCTCCGTGAAGGGCTGCCCAGTGCCGTATGGTAAGGATATTGTTGAAAAGAACGATGAACTCCTGTGTAATGCGATTTTTATTTTCATTTAAATCATGTTCACGAAAACGGTGAAGGAGAAAAAAAACAAAAGTAATAATCACCAGGGATACAGACAGAATAACGTACATGAGTATGTTATTTTTTTGTTTCATTAGGATCTCACTCTGCCTGTTTGAAGAAGCATACTATCAGACGTAAAAAATATCTCATTGATTACATCAAAATGCCGATTGATTCTGGTTAAATTTTAAGCAGAATCTAAAGCTGTCTGTAGCCTCTTCGAAAATACAGAAGCGGCTGTTTCTTAGAATCGGAAAATGCTGAAACAACTTCGCCTGTAATAATCCAGTGATCTCCGCCATCAAATACGTCCCTGAGTCTGCAGTCCAGGCCTGCAATGCATCCGTCAAGAAGAGGCGATCCGGTTTCCCCTGTCTTATAGCCTGTTTCTTTTACCAGAGCTGTTCTGTCCTGTTTCCCGGCAAATCCATTGGAAACTTCTTCCTGTTCGGAGGATAACATATTGACAGCAAAGGCTCTTGAATTTTGAATAGGTCCGTCGCTTGCAATGCCTTTGCGCATGCAGAAAAGGATCATGGGAGGATCCATTGAAACAGAAGTAAAACTGGTTACGGTCAGTCCTCCAAAGGAATCATCCTGAGCGTAGGTTACCACAGAAACCCCAGCAGCAAGAGATGCCAGAGCGTCTTTAAATTCATTTTCATTCATGATCATTCTCCTTACAAAATCCTTTGAGCTGCAGCAGGCAAATATTTTGCATAAACAGAGACCATTGTTTATATTTTCTGAAAAACATGCATCTCATTTTTTTCGAATACTTCCGGGAAAAGCCATATCTGACGATTTTAACACAGCTTGTTTTCTTTCTGCAGAGATTATGGTGTGATCGGTGATCAGCAGTACATGGTTTTAAGAAATCTAATATTTTTTATTCTATCAAGCAATTATCACAGTGTTTCTTTTTTTCTTCGCGGTATAAAGAGATCTGTCGGCATGGGCGAATATACTGACAGAATCCAGCATGGATTCTCCTGAATAATATTTTGCACCAATGGAAACGGTCAATTTATCCGACACATCGGAGGATTCATGAGAAATTTCAGTCTGTTCTACTGATTTTCGTAGTTCATCAAGAAAATTACTGCTTTCATCCATTGTAAGACCTGAAAAAACAAGAGCAAACTCCTCTCCGCCGATACGAAATGCATAATCAGATGATCTGCTCATTTT
>JAOUOA010000507.1 GCA_029880625.1 Spirochaetia bacterium | reverse complement strand
TATCTTCCAAGGAAACAAAAGAAGATTTTAGAGGGAGAGGCTTTACTCCTGATGGACCGGCTGGCACAGAACCAAATTTACCTCCCGGATATAAAGATACTGACTATCAGAAGTCAGAATATTCAAAAGCTGAAAATATTAACAACTATGAATTCAACAGAAGAGTCAGCGAAGTTCAAAAGCAACCCTGGAAAGTCAGCGGTATCAACCTTTCTGTAGTTATTGATGGCGTCTGGACTAAAAAAATAAATGAAGATGGCTTGTCCTATACCAGAACATATAAACCAGTCTCGGAAGAAGAGATCAGAATTATCAAAAAAAATCTGGAAGCAGCAATCGGTCTTAATCGTGCAAGAGGCGACCAAATCAGTGTAGTAACAGTTCCCAAAGACAGAACAGAACAATTTGCCGCTGAGGACGCGGAACTTGCCAGACAAAAAGCAATTCGTGACATGATAACGATTTCCCTTATCATGTTAATTACCTTGATATTGGCGGTTATAATCTACAGATCAGTCAAGAAGGAAATTGCGAGAAGAAGAAGACTGAGAGAAGAAGAACTGGCTGCCCAGCAGGAAATGATGCGACAAGCGGCGCTGCGCGTCATGGATGAAGGAGCAACAGAGGTTGAACTCTCACTTGATGAGAAATTGAGACGAGAATTGCTGGAAAACGCAATTAATCTGGCAAAAGAGAAACCGGAAGATGTTGCGCAGTTATTAAGAACCTGGCTTGCAGATGAGGAAGGATCTTGATTCCAAAAGTCTCACAAAAATCGAATTATGCCTCATTACTGTTAAAAATCCTCGGGGACAAAATTCCCGAGGATGTATACAGAAATCTCTCCGCAAAAGAAATTGAGAGGCTAAATTCTATCCTTGATGATGACCAGCATCCTGGTATTAAGGAAGAAAATCAATTTCTGAAGTTTTTTAACTCAATTCTATCAGAAACAGAACATGAAAAACCTGAATATCTGGATATTTTGTCGGAACTCCGCCAAAAAAACAGCGAAGAACTCTCCCAAATCATCCAGGGAGAATCAGCCCGGATTATTTCCCTTGTGCTTTTTTTTGCCAATCCGGACGAAGTAGCAACCCTCATGGTAGAATTACCCGACAAACTGCTGTCGGATGTGGTAATCGAACTGCAAAACATTGACTATCATTCTGAAATCGTCAGAAATGAACTGGAAAGATTTCTAAAATTTAAAATTTATTTATTGAAAAAAAAAATCAGCCCTGCCAGAATTAAAGACGGCAAAAGCAAGAAAATGGCTGAAATTCTTTCTGGATTAACTCCCAATACTTCCCTAAATTTATTTGAAAAGATTAAAGAATCCAGCCCCCTGTTTGCCGAAAATATAGAAGAGCATTATTACTCATTTCAGGATCTATTAAAAATGAACAGGGCTGTATTATCACATTTTTTCCAGGAATTTCATCCTCTGGTTCTTGCCACAGCATTCAAGGGAGTGGATATGCAAACCAGCGCCAAACTGATCTCCTCTCTCGAACCCTGGTATGCAAAACTTGTGAAAACTGAAAATGATTCCATGGGACCGGTATCTTTGGGAGAAATTGAGGCGGCCCAAAAAGGAATTTTATCCAGTCTTGCAACTATGATTGAATCCGGAAAAATCAGACTCTGGAAGGGACAATCCAATGGCTAAACTTGTATTTAAACCAATCCAGATTGCAGAAATCCAGGAAGAAGTGGAACTACAGATCCCTGACAAATACAAAAAATACCATAAAACAGAAGAGACAGAAGAATACGAGGTAGATCAGGAAGGAAATATCATTGAGCAATACCAGGGGCCTTCCATTGACGAAATAGAAGCGGAACTGGATCGCTATCGGGAAGAAACCCGCTCTGAAATAGATGCACTTCTTGGAAAAGCCCGGGAAAATGCCGAAAAAACCGAGGATGATGGAAGAACCAAAGCCTTCCAGATGATCCAGGATGCCAAGGAAAAAATCAAGCTGGATGAAGAATCCAGCAGAGCTCGATCTGACCAGATTCTGGAAAGAGCCAAAATGGAAGTCGAGAGGATGATCAAGGAAGCCGAAATGAAGGTTGCCGAGATTGAACATGAGGCATACCAAAAAGGCTATGACGCAGGGCGGGAAGTCGGATTCAAAAAAGGCCAGGGAGAAGTCAGAAGACTGATTGACCGTTTGGGAACAATAGTCGGTAAAGCGATTGATATTCGCGAGGAAATCATCCAGGCTTCCGAGAAACAAATGGTTGAAATGATCCTGATTATTGCCAGAAAAGTAATTAAAGATGAAATCATAGAAAGAAAAGAGATTGTACTAAACAACATCAGGGAAGCATTGAAACGAATCAAGGACAGAGACCGTGTGGATATCCGGGTTAACTTCTCCGATCTGGAACTTACCACTTCACATAAAGATGAATTGATCAAGCTGATGGAATCGCTGCGTAAAGTAAATATCTATGAAGACTCTCGGGTAGATCGAGGTGGCGTAATTATTGAAACCGATGTGGGTGCAATTGATGCCAGAATTTCCACTCAGTTAAAGGAAATCGAAGAAGCAATTCGAAACGTGGAACCAATTTAAGTTTCATCTACCAGGTTGTTTTTAAAATAGCATATAAATGAAAAGAATTCCTGGTAAAAAAAAAGAAATAGTCAGAAAATACTTGAATATGAGACATAAATTAATTATGTTAGCTTTATGATCGAAGGTAAAATTTCAGAGAACGTTGATGTTTTATCCAAATATATAAACCTGTTAAGTATCACCGAGCCTATCCGCAAAAGTGGAAAAGTGGTGGAAGTTGTAGGCAATGTGATCTACTCCCAGGGCCCGCCTGATTCCAAGATTGGCGAAATCATGCAGGTGGAGATGTTT
>JAOUOA010000048.1 GCA_029880625.1 Spirochaetia bacterium | reverse complement strand
CCTGTTCTACTCATGGACGAACGCCTCCCTGCACGGACCGGATCCTGAAATATCCCTGGATAAAAACTCTTGCTGTTTTCAATCGTGACCCGCTTCTCTCAGGCGAAGGAATCAGGCGTTTGAAAAAAAATGGAAAAAAAATTTTTGAAAGGAATATATATTACAATCAGAAAGCAGTTGATCCTTTTCTGGGAGGGTTTCTTCTGCGGACCTCGGGAAGAGGCCCCAGATTTCATCTGAAAGCTGCCGTCTTTTCTGACGGAATCATGGGCAGCAGAGACTCAAGAGTTTTGATTTCCGGAAACGAGTCTTTGCGTTTTGGAATGGCTCTTCGGGCAAAGCTGGATGCTGTTCTGGTAGGTCCCGGCACCATTCATGTGGACCTTCCTTCTCTTCATTTAAGAGAGTGCAGCGATTTGCAGAATCCGGACTGGGAGCTTCTTTCAGGAACGGATCTTTTTTCAGAAGCTTTGCTCGGAAATTTAAGGGAAATTGAAATGAAAAACTATAAGGACCTTGATTATCAGCCTGACCGGGTCATGATTCTCGATGAAAAATTTGATCAGTTTGAAGCTTTTTATGAAAAACAAATGAATCTTGAAAAAACGACAGGCAGGAAATCTGTTTTCTTTGTTACAGAAAAATCAAAACAAACCTGGAAGAAAATTCAGTATGATGCTGTGATTCCTGATTTTGGAGATCCTGCTCAGGGAGAAGTTTTACGCCGACATCTTGCAGATAGGGGCTATAATGAAGTATTAATTGAAGGCGGCGCCGGCCTGTTTGAAAGTATCCTTCCTTCTCTGGATAAAGAAGATCGAATTTATATCCTGAAATCAAGGAAATATTTTTCCGGAGATCCTGAAAATGCAGTTTATCTTCCGAAAAAAATGTTCCGCTCTCCTTTTTTCAGGTGCCGTCTGGGAGAAGATGAACTATCTGTCTCATGAGCGCTTTATACTGTAGTTATGAAATTTGAGAATTCACTGGGATTGCTGGAAGGCCTGAATGACGTACAGAAAACGGCCGTACTTCATGAGGAAGGCCCGCTTCTGATTTTTGCCGGCGCCGGTTCTGGAAAAACACGGGTGATTACATACAGGATTGCACATCTCTGCAGGCATAAAAATGTCGCGCCCTGGCAGATCCTTGCCGTTACCTTTACGAATAAGGCTGCCGGCGAAATGCGAGAGCGTCTTTCCGGTATTCTCGGAAAAAAATCAGATGATATTTTCGTCCGGACATTTCATTCTCTGGGTCTTTATATTTTAAGCAGGCACTGCGAACAGGCAGGCCTCAAGTCCGGATTCAGTATTTATGACGATGCGGCTCAGAAAAGCCTTGTCAAAGCAATTTTGAAAGAAAAAAAAATCGATCCGGAATATATCTCACACGATGCAGTCATTCAGTTTGCCAACAGGATGCGTGACCGTTTTGATAGCGGCGCATATTCTTCTTCCGGACATTACGATAAAGAGCTTCTGGGTTTAACAGATGAATACTTTAAAAAATTAAAAGAAAATAATGCCGTGGATTATGCGGGCCTTCTTTATGAATCTGTTAAATTACTGAACGGATATCCAGATATCCTGGCGCTTTACAGAAATCTGTGGAAATATTTTCTGATCGATGAATACCAGGATACAAATCACACTCAGTATGTCATGGGAAAACTTCTTGCAGGTGAAAACAATAATCTGGTTGTTGTGGGCGATGATGATCAGTCCATTTATTCATGGAGAGGGGCTGATATAAGCAATATTCTAAATTTTGAAACGGATTATACAGACTGTAGAGTCCTTCGTCTTGAGGAAAACTACAGAAGCACGGCGCCCATTTTGAAAGCGGCATCTTCACTGATTGCGAATAATCAGAAACGAAGCAAAAAGGAGCTGTTTACTTCAAAACATGAAGGAGAGCCTGTTCATTACAGACTCTGCGGAGGCGATCTGGATGAAGTGAAGACGATTGTTGAAAAAATTCAGTCCCTGAATTCCTCCGGGATCTCTTCCGAAGACATTGCAGTACTGTATCGAACCAATGCGCAGTCCAGAATTTTTGAACAGCTATTTCAGGAGAGGGGAATCCCCTGCATGATTATCGGCGGATTCCGTTTTTATGAACGCGCCGAAATTAAAGATCTTCTTGCCTATCTTTATGTAACGGTCAATCCATCCGATACCGTAAGTCTGGAGCGAATTATCAATGTTCCTGCCAGGGGAGTGGGCGAAGCTGCGATCGGGAAACTCAGAAAACTTTCGCAGGAGCGTGGGATTACTCTTTTTGAAGCGATGCCGTTTGCGCCGGAAATCAAAGGAGTGAGGTCGGCTTCAAAAATTGCCCATCTTTATGCAATGTTCCGGGAAGCTTCCGAATCTGTTTTTTCAGGAACCTTTCCGTCAGAAATTGCCGCAGGAATCTTAAAAAAATCAGGATATCTGGACTCTCTGAAAAAAAATAAAAATCCGGAATCGATTTCCCGCAAAGATAACCTGGACGAATTTATCAATGCAATGAAAGAATATGAAGAACAGACGCTTGCCCGTGGAGATTCTCCCGATCTTCCCGGGTATCTTCAGAGTATTTCTCTTTTCACTGACGAAATGAAGTCGCAGGAAGGAGGGCCTGCCGTATCATTAATGACACTCCATAATGCAAAAGGTCTTGAATACAAAGTCGTTTTTATAGCGGGAATTGAAGAAGGCTATCTGCCCCATAAAATTTCCATGGATGAAGGCATGCTGGAAGAAGAGCGAAGGCTTCTCTATGTAGGGATTACCCGTGCAAAAGAAAAACTTTATTTATCCTCAAGCCGGTATCGAAGAATCTTTGGCAGCATCCAGCCGCGGATGGCTTCCCGTTTTATCTCTGAAATTGATCCTGATGTAATTGAAAAAAAAGAAGAGGAAACTTCTCTGCCTTACAGACCGGATGCAGGCAGGGCTGTTCACAATTTTAATGAATCCCAGAGAGAATCGGCAATTGCATATAAAACCGGTGAGCGGGTCATTCATGAGCGTTACGGCCATGGAACAGTTGTCACTGCAGAAAATACTGTTTCAGGCCAGAAAATCACCATAGAATTTGATGAGGATGGTCGCAGCAGGAAATTTTTGACAGCCTACACGCCTTTAAAAAAAGAAAACAGTGCATAATCAGTATTTTCATCAGGTTTTTTTTCAAGCAGATTCAATTATTTCTTGCCATAAAATAATCCCTTCCGTTAAATTTAAGTAATGGAAATTCCGAAAATGACAGAAGCGGTACATATAATATGAAAACAAAATTTTTTATTCTGATTTTATTCACATTTCCCACTCTCCTTCTGGCGGGTAGAGAAGAAGGCGTGATGAATGAATTTCGTGCAGTGGAAGATGCTCTCCGTGCAAGAGAAGTAAGCGAGGAGGCAAAAATAATCACTCTGGAAAAAAACCTGATCCGAGCTGTAAAGCTTGCCGTAACAAGACGTTTTTATCTTCAAAGGAAAGATATTCTAAAAGATATATCACCAGCTGCACTTGCATATGAAAGCCCAACTTCTGAATTAATTTATTATGTCCGTTTTAAAAATTATATTATCCGCTTTGATTTTGCAAAAAATCCGGAACTTTTTGACCAGGCTCCCTATTATGAAAAATTTCTGATCAAGGATGAAAATGCCCCGCCTTCATCAGGTGCAAAAGAAACACCTGAAAAGCCGGAAGGAAATTAATCCCCATGCCGGAAGGCATGGATACAGTTTTAACCGGAATTCTAAAAACATCACTTGCTGCTTCCGTATGCGTAAATTCCATTTTCCGTTCAGGAACTTACTCTGTAGATAAAAAAAAAGATAACAGTCATCTTACTGGCGCAGATTTACTGTCCAACCGAATCTGTCATAAAGGACTTCTTGCCACTTTACCCGGTTCAGGCTGGCTTTCCGAAGAATCGCTGGACGCTGCCGAACGTCTCAATAAGGAAGATGTATGGATTGTTGATCCAATCGACGGTACCCGTGAATTTGTAGAGGGAGTGGGTGAGTTTTCCGTTTCCATCGGTCTTTCGAGAAATGGATATCCGGAATATGGTTCAATTGCGATCCCTCATGCCGGCAGAGTTCTTCTGGGAAACAGAAAAGATGGAACGTTCAGGGTGTCTTACAATCCAGATGAACTTCTGAATATTTTAAATGCTTTTTCCATCAACGAAAATACAGATGCTGATGAATTTTATGAATTTTTCAGCCAAAAATGGGATGAAATCTTAAAAATCTGCATCTTTCCTCAAGGAGCCATATCAAAGGAAACGGATTTAAAGGCAGCTAGAATTCTGGTCAGTAAATCCGAATGGAAAAAAGGAAAATTTGATGAATTCAAAAAAGATTTAAATCTGATTCCATCCGGATCTGTAGCAAGAAAATTAGGCCTTATTTCTGCAGGAGAAGGAGATTTAAGCGTAAGCCTGACCTATAAAAATGACTGGGATATTTGCGGAGGAACCTCTCTGGTCCTTTCATCCGGAGGAGAAGTAATCGATTTAAATCATTTCCAAAGAAGAACATTTAATCAGGAAGATCCTCTTTCCTTTGGACTTATTGCTGGAAACCAAATCCTGGTAAAAAAATTTCAGGATTATCTTCAAAATAAAAAATTATGGCTTGAACGCTGAAGGCGCATTCTGCAATATAATTCGTTATCGTGGAAAAAGAAAATAAAACACCCCATCAACCCAGACCCTCCAATCAGGATATTCTTTTAAATGAATCGATTGAAAAGAATAAGGGAATTACGCTTTATTTAAAAAATGGAGTTCATTTTTCAGGGAAGGTCAAAGCCCATGATAACCATACAATCCTGCTTTCCATGGATGATCACTATACCATGGTTTACAAGCATGTTGTCACATCTCTGATTCACCGTTGAATTCTTCAAGAAAAACAATAAAAGTAGGGGTGGATGCCCGGCCTCTGTCCTATTCCACCTCCGGCGTATCAAGAGTGATTTCAAGAATTCTGTATCATTTTCCTGATAAAAATAAATATCAGTTTTATCTTTACTCCAACAGGCCGCCTCATTCTGATTTTGATGACATCCTACAGCTGAGAAATACAGAATGGATTCAGGGAAGCGGGATTCTCTCACGCTACGGAGGGAGCTGGTTCAATGCTTCGCTTCCTTTTTTAATCAGAAAAAATCCCCCTGATCTTTTCTGGGGTTCGCAGCAGGTGCTTCCGCCCTTTCTTCCTTCAGGAATGCCAGCCGTGCTTACCTATTACGATCTGGTTCTTTACTTTTTCCCTGATGCGATGCGGTTTCTTGCAAGAATTCAGCAGCGTGCGGTTCAGAGGTACAGTGTCAATCGGGCAGACAGGATTCTGTCGATTTCTACACAGACCATGAATGATATGATCCAAAAATTTCATTATCCTCCTGAAAAAGCAGGAGTTTCTCTTTTGGGATACGAACAGACAATCAGGAATTCTTCTTCGGAAAATATCAAAAAGCCGCACTTAAAAAAAAACAAACCTGAAACTTTTCCGGAAAAGAACAGTTTTATTCTTTCCGTTTCAACAATGGAGCCCAGGAAAAATTATTCCACGCTTTTAAAAGCTTATGAAAAATACCTTGAGCTGGAAAAAAAACCGCTGAAGCTTGTGATTGCAGGACGAAGAGGATGGGAAAGCTCTGTTTTTTTTCAGAATCTTGATCGGATGATTGGCGAAGGAAAAGTGATCACTTTTGAAAATGCAAATGATTCATTAATTGAAGAACTTTACCAAAATGCGGCTTTTTTTGTAATGCCTGCTGTTTACGAAGGATTCGGTCTGCCGCTTCTTGAAGCTCTCTGCAGCGGGAAATATGCAATTGCGTCAAATATAGGTCCTTTTCATGAAATTGGCGGAAATTCTATTTCCTATGTCGATGCGCTTGATACAGAAGCATGGACAGGATCATTGACAGCTGTTACAGAACTGTTCAGAAAAAAGCAGTTGAAGCTAAAAGGATTCAGAAAAAATGAATGGACCTGGGAAAGAACGGCAAGGATTCATCAGGAAGCTTTTGATGAACTATCCTGACCTGGATTGATCATTTCGCAGTTGCCGTCAAAAACGACTCCGTCTGCAATATGCAGCTTTGCTGTTTTAATGTTTCCTATTACCCTGCCTGTAGAAGTCATTTCAAGTTTTTTAGATGCAAGGATATTTCCTGTTACTTCTCCTCCGACGATGACTGTTCCTGCATGAATATCAGCTTTAACAACCGCATCTTCGCCGATCAGAAGGATACCTTCTGTTTTAATTTCTCCTTCGAAAAAGCCGTTGATCAACAGGGGTTTATCGAATTCCAGTACGCCGTGAAAACTGGTTTCTTTTCCAAAGACAGTTGTTACGCTTCCGCCTTCAGTAATGTAGGGTAGGGATGAATCTTTCTTTTTTGCCATAATGATTTTGTGATTACTTTGTTTTCATTACAAACACGCCATCCCAGTCGTCCTCGGGCGGGTGTTTGATGTATTCTTTGCACCTTTCCAGATAGAGCTTTGAAGGACCGTCGTCAGGGTTGATTTTTAATGCTTTTTTGAAAAGCTCTCTTGCATCAACAAAATTTCTTTTCTTGTACAGAGCAAGAGCTTCATTATAGAGAAGCAATAATTCTTCCTGTTCTTTAGTAATCATAACAGTAAATAAATATCAAACCCCTGGATTCTGCAAGAACAAACAAAGCTGTTTCAAAAAAAATCCGCAGGAAATATGGCCGGAGAAGTTCATTCTTCCCGTTTTTCCAGATTTTTTTCATTTTTTCGATAGTGACTTAAAGGGAGATTTCTGGGTCTGGCCAGCTTCTTTTTGCCGATTTTTACAATTTTAGCAGGTGCTCCTACTACGGTGCAATCAGACGGAACATCCCGATTAATAATGACGCTTTCTGCTCCAATCATAACATGATTTCCAATTGAGATGGGTCCGAGAAGTGTTGCATGAGTTCCGATGTAGCAGTTATCTCCTATTGTTGGATGGCGTTTGTCCCTGTGTTTTCCAGTGCCTCCGATGGTGACACCGTGAAAAATTACGCAGTTTTTTCCAATGACGCTGGTTTCTCCAATGACAACTCCCATGCCGTGATCAATAAAAAAGCCTCCGTTGATGGTTGCTCCTGGATGGATTTCAATGCCTGTTATAAATCTTCCAATCTGAGAGAAAAGACGGGCAAAAAATTTTAAATGAATTCTATAAAGAGGATGGCTGATCCACCGGTGGATGATCATGATATGCAGACAGGGGTAGAGTAAAAATTCCATTCCCCTTGCGGCAGGGTCATTTTTCCAGATGGCTTTAATATCCTGAAATAATTTAATTTGCATTCAGTCTTTTCTTTGTTTCTATTCGCGGACCAAAATGTTTCTTGAAGCATAGGCAAGCAGAAACCCTCCAGATAGAAGCAAAAAAATTCCCGGTAAAGAGGCAAGGCTTTTTAAGTTATAAAAATAAATTCCTGCAAGAAAAAAAGCGCTGAGGGAAAGAAGATAGGCAGCAATAAAAAAAATTAGATTTCTGCTTTTCCCGGGATTATCTTTTGTCGACATGATGGTGATTCCCAGAATGATCTGCGTTAAAAAGAAAATTCTGGTAAAGAAGAGGAGAGGATTGGAGTCTACCCTAACCTCTGTAAAAAGAAACTGAAGAGAGGGTTCAGGAAAAATTACAAAAAAAAGTCCTGACAATACAATGGGAAATACAATCAGATTCATATAGAGATTAAATCTTTTTTTAAGCATTCGTTTAGGCATTGAAGATTTTTTTTCAAACCTGCCTGATCTGTCAAATATTTCTTTAATATATATATAATATTGTTATTTGTTTTTTAATGAATCTTCGTTTTGTAAATTCTTAAAATCAACTTCATGAAGTTGATTCAGCGGGAAATATAGTTTGTTGTATCTACAGATTAGACTTTAAGGTTTATTTTTTTTCAAAATCTTTGTAAAGCATGCTCGTCTGTATACCTGTATTGTTCTGGTATTTATTGGAATGGTATTCCTGGATTGCTCCCTCAATTGTATGATAGAAGATCTGGCAGATTTCAATTCCCGGATAAATTCTAACCGGCTGTATGCAGGAAATTTCAAGAGTCCAGAAGCCTTTAAATCCAACATCGCCGAATCCTGCTGTTATATGTACAAAAAGCCCCAGTCTTCCTATGGAAGATCTGCCTTCAAGCATGGGGACAAGATTTTTTGTTTCCGTATGTTCCAGAGTCCTTCCGAGATAAAGTCTTCCCGGGGAAAGAATCATACCGTCTTCCGGGATGGTGATCTTTTCAAAATCATTCGGTTTTTTCATATCGAGGGTTTTTTCTTTATAAACGATCAGTTCGTTATGGAGCCTTAGATTGTATGAGTTTGGATTGATCAATCCTTCATTAAAGGGCTCAATGATAATATCGCCTCCAAGGCGTTTTTGTATTTCAGGTCCAGACAGTATCATAATTTTCCTTCCGAATATCCTGATTCCTGCAGGGAGGATGATAAAACAAGAGATTTTCGGTTTTCTCCTTGAAAATTGAACTGCAGGAGGATTTATTGTCTACTTACAGGAAGCGGAAAGATTGAATCTTAACTTTAAGGATCCATCCGTTTTTTTATAGATTCATGATTTTGATTATGAATGATCAATGTAATTACAGGCTCTTTATAAATAAAAGTATCAATATATGAAAAATGAATACGAAAGAGCGGTCCTTGCTACCTATGTTTCAGTCATTATAGGTCTTTTAATCTGTCTTTTAAAATTTGCCGGATTTTATTTAACCGATTCTAGGGCAATCTTATCAGATGCACTTGAAAGCATCATCAATGTTTTTGCAGCTTCTTTTGCCGCTTATGCTGTTCGTTTAACCCGGCAGGGCGCAGATAAGGACCATCCTTACGGCAAGGGCAGGATTGAATATTTTTCTGCCGGGTTTGAAGGCGGCCTGATCTCGCTTGCTGGAATTGTGATTCTATATGAATCCATCCCTCAGATTTTTCTAGGTAATACTCCTCAAAAACTGGATCAGGGGATTTTTCTGATCGTAATTGGAACAGTAATGAATGCTGTACTTGGTTTTTATCTTGTACGCGCTGGGAAAAAATACCACAGCCAGGCATTGATGGCTGACGGTCACCATGTTTATTCAGATGTAGTAACGAGTCTTGGTATGATTATTGGCCTGGTTGTAGTATACTTTACCCGGATTCCCTGGCTTGATCCTGTGATTGCATCAATTATGGCTGTCTGGATCTTAATTTCCGGTTTTAAGATTCTTCGTTCCAGTATTAACCGTCTGATGGATCGGGTAAACCTTCAATCTCTGTCTCAGATTGCACAATCCATGGAAAAAAACAGAACACCGGAAATGATCCGTCCCCATAAGCTGCGGCTCAGAGAATCCGGGCCAAGTCTTCTTCTGGATTTTCATTTAATAATACCCAGATACTATACCGTTAAAAGGATGCATGACCTTGAAACGGAATGTGCCCGGCTGATATCCGAAGATATAAACCGGCATCTGGATCTTCTGCTCCACTATGATCCCTGCATTGATGATAACTGCAGGTTCTGTCAGATGAAAGAATGCAATATCAGATCTCAGAAATGTGATATTAAGCATGAATGGACTTCCGGGTACCTTCAATCAGATATAGAACATCCATTTGAGGATACAGATGAATTTTCCAGATGAAAACAAATTATGCTTTGAATTAAAAGCTTTACCGATAATTTATACAGTTATAAAGCAATCTGAGATTGTTTAACAGGGATTCTTATGGCCAGCAATAAACTCGTATTCAAACCGGTTCAGATTTCTCAGCTTCAGGGAGCAGTAGAACTGGATATGCCGGACCGTTATAAAAGATTTCAGACTGCCCAGGGAGGCGAAGCCGATGACCTGGATCATTATGAAGTTGATGCTGAAGGGAATGTCATTGAGCAATACCACGGTCCAACGATCGAAGAGATCGAAATGGAACTCGAGAATTACCGCAAGGAAACAGAAAGCGAAATTGAAAAAAGCATCGAACAGTCCCGCGAAAGAGCCAAGCAGATTGAAGAAGAAGGAAAATCTGTTGCGTTTAATATCATACAGGAATCAAAAGAAAAAGCTAAAAGAGAAGAAGAAACAGCCAATTTGAATGCCACGCAGATTGTGGAAAGAAGCAAGCTTGAAGTTGAAAGAATGATCAAGGAAGCGGAAATGCGCGTTGCCGAGATCGAACACGAAGCATATCAGAAAGGCTATGATGCAGGGAGAGAAGTTGGTTTTAAGAAAGGCCAGAGTGAGGTTCGAAGACTGATCGACAGACTTGGAACCATTATCGGCCAGGCAATTGACGTACGTGAAGATATTATCGCAGCTTCTGAAAAGCAGATGGTGGATATGATTCTTACAGTTTCAAGAAAAGTAATCAAAGATGAAGTTGTAGAAAGAAAAGAAGTTGTTCTCAATAATATTCGTGAAGCTCTCAAAAGAATCAAAGACAGAGACAGGGTGGATATTCGCGTGAATTTTGCCGATCTGGAACTGACAACAGCCCATAAAGATGAGCTGATTAAAATGATGGAATCTCTCCGTAAGGTAAATATTTACGAAGATTCAAGAATTGACCGCGGCGGATGTATTATTGAAACCG
>JAOUOA010000506.1 GCA_029880625.1 Spirochaetia bacterium | reverse complement strand
CAGCCCGTCTGCAAAAGCCTGTTTGGCGTCTCCGATGTTTTTGGCAGATCCTGAAAGATAGATTTTACCTTTGGTGAATTTTTGCAAATCATGCGGAATAGATGGTGTTTGTCCGGCGCATAGAATGACGTTTTCTCCTGGAAAAAAAGCAGTTTCTCCATTGTGGTAGCGCACGGTTAAGCCGTCTTGGTTGAAATATTCATAGCTGAGTCCACTGTGGAAACCGGCACCACAGGCCTGTAACTCCTGTAACAGGGCCCAGCCTGTGGTAATTCCCAGTCCCTGGCCAATTTTACCGTTTCTTCGAAACAGATGCACATTTTTTTCCCCCGCATGACTTTGGATGCCGGCTGCAACAAAAGAATCGATATTATACAATTGGTAAAATTCTTCTGCACTTTTTTCCCTGGCTAACAGCGAATAGGCAATGTCACAGCCTATGGCGCCGCCGCCAATGATCAGTATGTTTTTGCCTGTTTCAGTTTTGTTTTCCAGAAATTCCCTGTAATTACAATGGGAAATATTTTGCAGGCCCTCGATGGATATGTTGTTTGGCATCGAACCGGTGGCTACAACCAGGGCATCGCTTTGCACCGAGGATGGATCCAGACTGGTGTTGGTTAAAACCGAAACGCCCAGTCGTTTTAATTCCTGGCGGAAATACCGAATGGTATCGAGGAATTCCTTTTTGCCCGGAATTTTTGCTGCCAGATTCATTTGTCCACCGATGGATCCAGTAGCTTCCAGCAATTCGACATTGGTGCCGCTTTTGGCCAGTTGGCAGGCAATCTGCAATCCGGCAGGACCCGCGCCGGCTATGGTTATATTTTTTTTGGTATGGATATTGGGAAAATCCACGGTAGTGTTGGCCAGAGGATTGACCAGACAGCTTACGCGTTTTCTGGAAAACGTGTGATCCAGACAGGCCTGGTTACAGGCAATGCAGGTGTTGATGCTGTGGGCATTGCCAGATTGCATTTTGTTTATAAATTCGGCATCTGCCAAGAAAGGCCTTGCCATACTGATTAAATCAGCCTGGTTGTTTTGCAGGATGTGAAAAATCAAATCAGGACTGTTGATGCGGTTGGATGCGATAATCGGGATGGTAACCTGTTGCTTGATACGGCTGGCAAAAGGAACAAATGCGGCAGGAGGGACCAGCGAACTAATGGTTGGAACTTTGGATTCATGCCAGCCGATACCAATATTCAATGCGCTGGCGCCTGCCTTTTCCAGCGCCTGGGCAAGTAAAATCACTTGCTCGGCTCCGGGATTGCCGGCAATCAGATCAATCCCCGACATCCTCACAATCACCGGAAATCCGGGGCCTGTAACAGAACGCACAGACTCCATAATTTCGCTATAAAGAAGGGACGGCTGAGCATACCGGTCCGTTCTTTTGTTGGTTACCGGGGAAAAAAATTCATTTAACAGATATCCCTCGCTGCCCATAATTTCAATGGCCGCAAAGCCGGTTTGTTGGGCGATTGCAGCGGAGGTTGTAAAGTCGCTGATCAATTTTTTGATATCGGCAGCTGTCAGCTCTCGCGGTTTATAGCGGTTAATTGGTGCGCGGATGGCAGATGGGGCGACCAGATTGCGGTGGTAGGCATATCTTCCGGCGTGAAACAACTGCGCGCACAGAAAGCCATTTGTTTTGGTTAGCTCCACCAGTCTTTGTAACTGAAGCTGGTGTTGTTTGTGCTGGAACTGAAAAAAATCCAGCGAACCCATGCCTTCTTCATTTACTGCAATCCCGCCAGTAGTGATAAAACCTGCCCCTCCCTGGAATCGTTTGTTATAGAAATCTGCCATTTGCTGTGCGGCACTGGATTCTTTTTCCAGCCCCAGGTGCATGGAACCCATGATGACTCGATTAGGCAGGGTTATATTTCCAAGCGGAAATGGTTGGAAAGGCAAAGGTTGCGGCATTCCTCCTTGCTAGTACGATGGATTTTTTTTTCACTTTTTTTATTTTTTTTCTTGAAATTTTGAACAAACAGCAACAATTGGCACTCATAATAGTAGAGTGCCAAAAAATCTGGCACTCTACATAATTGAATGCTAGTGGAGGAAACTATGCTTTTAAACCTAATCGACAGAAAATTGAATGAAAATGGACTTTGGAGTGATTTCAACAGGCTGCACAATGAGCTTAGCAGGGGCTTTTATTCCCAGGACAGCTATAGCAATGGCTTTAATCCTCCTCTGAACTTTTATGTAAATGAGGATGGTGCCATGGTGTATTGTCTGGTTCCAGGTTTTAACCAGGATGATATTGACATTTCCATAAATGACAAGCAGCTGCAGCTTGCGGGGAAAAAAGAAAAAGAAACCCTGGATGAAAAAAGCCGCGTTGTGATGGAAGAAATCAAAATGGACCAATTTAGCAGGAATATCGAGCTGCCGTTTCGGGTCGATGCCGACAAGGTAGTTGCACAATACCGAGATGGAATTCTTAAAATTTCGCTGCCCAAGGCAGAGTCAGAAAAACCCAAAAAAATCAAGGTAAGTTAAGGAGTAAATATGGAACAACAAATAGCAAAAAAAACAACAGAAGAGTTTCTGGCTCCGGTGAACATTATTGAAAATGAAAATGGAGCTGTGTTTACATTGAATCTGCCGGGAGTCAGTGAGAACGATATTGATATAACGGTGGATGGCGAATACCTTACCATTGAAGGCAAGGCGAGCGCACAATATCCGGAAAATTTCAAGCCATTGTACCAGGAGTTCAGTTTCGGGAATTTAAAAAGAAAATTTAAAATCCCTAAACCGGTGGATAGCGAGAAGGCCAGGGCCGAGGTCAAGAATGGCCAGCTTGTTTTAACCATCCCCTATTCAGAAGCCGGAATTAAAAAAATTTCTGTCAATCACAATTAACTACCCTCTATT
>JAOUOA010000505.1 GCA_029880625.1 Spirochaetia bacterium | reverse complement strand
CGAAAACTTTCTTTTGTGCTGGGATATATTTCGCACTGTGCAGTAGATATTGTGACCCATCCTTATATTTTTTACATAGCAGGAGATTACTACTCCCATGATAAAAAGAAAGCTGAAAAAGCCCAGCTAAATCATCTTCGTGTTGAATATGCCCTGGATTCCTATCTTGTTCATCAGCGCTGGGGAATGAATCCCCATGAGTACAATTATATACAATATGTAGATTCTTCGCTTCAGAGAAAAAGAAAAATCCTTTCAGGAAGAGTGGACCCCGATATTCGCAATTTATGGATGACGTCGTTAAAAAGCATTTTTCCCGATGAATTCGGACAGTTCAACGCTGAATCGCCCGGGAAAGACGATCCCATCGACGAATCCTACAGGGATTTTATTCTGTTTAACAGAATTCTTGATACTGGATCATCTTCTGTTCGAATGTTACTTCGTGTTGTGGATTTGATAACGTTTCGCAGAAGTAAACTCCGTGTGCTTTTGCTTCCTCCCCGGGAAAAAATTCCAGAGAGGATGCCCAATGAAAAGCATGCTCTCTGGAAATATCCTGCGGATCCCCGGAAGACATCAGAAGAAAGCTTCATGGATCTCATTCACAGATCCGCCCGTTTTTCCAATGAAATGATGAAGGATGCCGTGAACTACTTAAACGGAAAAATCAGAAGAAAAGAGATGATTCAGAAATATTCCGAATATAATCTTGATACTGGAATTCGCAATGAATCCATTGACATGAAAGCTTTTGAGCCGATCGAAGATGAAGCCTGAGGTGTTTTAATACTTTTGGATTTCTTTCAGCAGCTTATTCTGCGACTTTTTATCAAGAGATTTCCAGAGCGGTGAATTTTTAATCATACGGACCCTGGGATCTTCAAATGGCTCATCGTCATGATACAGATCTACTTTAAACCATCCCAGAAGAAAGTCAAGAAGCTCTCCCGGATTGAATCCGACTCTGATTCCGTAATACAGGCCTATGGAAACATCAATCTGGGTAAAATAATAGCCAGGAGCAAACCCTTCCTTTTTTTTAAATACGCTTTTTTTCTTCTGAAGAGGCACCGTTGTTCCGAATGGAGATCTTGCACGGTATTCCTTGCCGCGCTGTCTCAGAATAGCAATGTTTGCGCCGTCTTCGGTTTCAGGGTTGAATTCTTCCAGCAATTCCAGTTCTTTTGTGCCGGATGGAAGGAGTGATTGGTCTTTACTGTCAGATGGAATTCCTTTATTCAGTAATAAGGTCATTGGCCGGGATGTAAAATAATCAGATCCGAAGATGACAGCGGTAAATTCAGCTGTATTGTGATTCCCAACATGTCCGCTTCGTAATCCCCAGGATTTTCCATGAGGAGACTTATAGGACAGGCCGGCATGAATAGGCCCCAGACGAATTGAAGTTCCGTAGGCTTTTGTATGCAGTTCAAAAGTTGCAATATCAGCAAAATCCCTTGCTCGGTTTTTTAAGTAGGGACCGCTGCAGGCAGAAATTGTCAGTGCGATAATAAGGATTGGTATGAGTCTAATCATGAATTTTCACAAAAAAATTTTAGAATCCCTGAGGGTAGCATTTTTTACATCCCCGAATGGAGAGGCGTTTTGAATCTACTTTTGGATCTGAAATGGCAATAATTGTCTCATCTTTTTTAAGCTTGATCTTACAAACTGGACAGGCTCTTTTCCTGGTTTCTTCAAGGCAGAAAGGGCATCCTTTGATAATGGTCTGAACTTCAATATCTCCAATTTCTGTTACCGATGAGCGGATTCTTTCTCCTTTACGGAGACCCTGTCCGCAGATAGGGCAGTAGCCTTTGATTTTATTTTTATCTTCTTTTTCTCTTCTGTTTCCTATGGGAAAGAGCATCCAGAATAAAAAGGCCATCAGTCCAAGGCCCATTCCAAATAAAACCAAATATTCCAGATTCATGATGAAAAAGAAAATCAATGATCTTATGTGTAAATCATTATAATTTTTCTGCAGGGGATTTCATAGAAAAATGTGGCGCATCAGAGCCGGGATTCGGAATGTGGATTCATGCGGGTACTCTCAGGCGTTCAGTCAAGCGGCAAGCTTCACCTTGGCAATTATTTTTCCATGATGAAGCGCATGATTCATTATCAGGAACACTCCGATCTTTTCTGCTTTATTGCTGATTATCATGCGATGACAACAGTGCGAAATGGAAGCGATCTGTCCGCGAACACGCGCGACGCAGCTCTGGATTTTCTTGCTCTTGGAATCGATCCGGACCGTTCCACATTCTGGGTGCAGAGCGATGTAAAGGAAGTTATTGAACTTGCCTGGATCCTTTCCATGAGCATAACTGTTCCTCAGCTTGAACTTGCCCATTCGTACAAAGATAAAGTTGCTCAGGGAGTCATTCCTTCGGCAGGCCTCTTTTATTATCCTGTTTTAATGGCGGCAGATATTCTTCTTTTTGGAGCCGAAAAAATTCCTGTTGGGAAAGACCAGAAACAGCATCTGGAAATTTCAAGAGATATAGCGCGCCGTTTTAACAATGAATACGGTGAAATTTTTATCATCCCGGAGTCCGATATCCTGAAAGAAACAGCAACGGTACCCGGCGTGGACGGCCGAAAAATGAGCAAGAGCTACAAAAATACGCTCAATATTTTTTCCGGCGAAAAAGAGTTAAAGAAATCTGTTATGTCCATTGTCACGGATTCAGCAGGACTGAATGATGAAAAAGCAACAGACGGGACCCCTCTTTTTGAAATTTATAAATTATTCCTGAATGATGAACAGGTGCTTGAACTTCGCGATAAATACAAAACTCCGGGTGTCGGTTACGGGCATATCAAACAGGATCTTTTAAAAACAATTTTAAATCATTTCGAAGAGGCAAGAAATCGACGGTTGGAACTGGAAAGGATATTTCTTCTG
>JAOUOA010000504.1 GCA_029880625.1 Spirochaetia bacterium | reverse complement strand
CAGATTTTAACAGGAATACAAACACATTGACAGCATCAAGTGATTGTGTCGGTGTCGGTGGTTATACTACCTATGCTTCATTGAAAGACTTTGTAGATGAGGTTTCTATAGTCCCACCGCTTCCAAAAATGCTTTATTCGAACTATGGGGGAATTGCATATAATGTCTCTTACCATTCTAATGGCTTTGTAAGCAGTTTGAAAGCTGTTGATGGTTCCCGTTCACAAACAATGACAAAATGGGATACGTATGGTAGACCTACTTTCTTCTATTTTCAAGCTGGGACTTGTACCAATGTAGCAACTGTAACAACATATGATGACGTAGGTCGTATAGCGTCGCATTTTCAGGATCCGACCACTGGTTCGGGCACCTGTACTGGATCAGCTTACACCTTTTCCTACGCTTATGATAAAGATGGAAACAATACGTCATTTTGCCTTGATTTTAATAATGACGATGACTGTGTGGATGCAGGAGAAATTTCTACCAAATATACCATTGATACGAAAACATCAGTTTGCTATTGATTCATTATTATAACGAATCTCCTTCAGTAACAATATCGGGTGACAGAAAATTTACAGAAGGAGAAAATAATGAAAGTGGGACAACATATCGAATATCATCGTATGGGGCAGAGGCGACAACTTTTATGATAAATGGGGGCTGTTTGCGGCAAGTTCCTCATCCCCCGAGTTTTTCTGAACTTCATTTAAACTTTCTGATACTCCGGCGTAAGATACTAATGAATTCAGCTACTAATGTAATATGCTTGACCAGAAGATGGGTACCATAAAGCCTGTACTTGATAGGGTAGTCCCTGACCACACACCCCTCTTTCAGATGAAGGCTATAAGTTCTTAAGACGTGTCAACCGCAATCACAGGATGATAAACCATTCGGCGCGGAGCACCGATCAACTGCACCCCATAGGGATCAATGTGCATAATGCATTGGCCGGCTCGGTTGCCGCGGATCTTTCAATCAGTAAATCTGAAAATTTAAAATTATAAAAATCCATTGACAGAAATGTTGTCCGTTTGCAGGATACAAACCGGTCGGTATGTTCTTGCTGGCAAATCAATCAGGAGTTTATTATGCAGATGAAGCAAAATACAGTTCAATCATTTTTTGATGTGGAAAAATATCCGGATGAATTTTTACAAATCCACACAAACTCAATAACAATACCGGCAACATATAAAAATGAGTGGGACGATGATTTTGGCGCCCGGGGTTGGAAACTGGACATAGGCATAGGGAATCCAGACTTAATTGCTACAAATCGTCAGACAGGCGGACTCATACCAACATCGATTTTTGTTCATGATATTCTGGACCATTTCGTATCAGGATTTGGTGTAACAGATCATAGAAGTGAAGCAATGGCTCTGATCCAACTATATTTACGAACGGGTTCAGATCCACGTCCTGATTATGAACAAATGGTAAAAGAAGATATTATCAAAGGGATTGTGGATGGAGACATGCTCTCTTATTTTCTTCCTGATAACCTGCTCGAAATACTTCCCGCTCAAATTACCCAAAAGCCTGATTCGCAAATCATCCAATTTTTAATTGAACAGGTAGGAGAGGCCGAACTATTCAATCAACTTATGGGACAGCTCTATCGACTTGGAAACATGGGAAAAAAACATGCCAGGGTTAGCTGGAAAAAATGCAAGCTGGATTATCACAAAAGAAAAGAAATCGGACTGATGATTCAGGACTCTCTGGCGATTATTGATATTGAAGCGGAGTCAGGTGGTATTGATTTATTGCATGCAGCAATTCATATCAGTAATTCTCAATGTTCTTTCAATGCAAAAACGAATAATAAACAAGTTTTATAATCGGCTTAACTGCATTATTTTAATATCAATCGCGCAATGAGATGCGCTTTCTCAGCATAAACCACCTTTGCATTATTTTTTTCCAGAGACAGACATGCAGAAGTTTAAGACACGTCATCCATGACGGAGGTGTTATGCAGATTTTAATGTTTTTCAATAAATCAAGACCAATCACAACAAGAGACGACAGCATCCGCTTCCCATGCATGTATCAGACATCACGGTAATCTTACACACCGCTATGAATCAAAATAGGCTCACCTCGTTTCTCACAAAAAAATTGAAGTTCACAAACTTCTTTTATCGAAAATTCATTTGAAAGGAAGCTGACAAGAAGGATATCAACAAGAAACTACAGCATCCGCTGAATGGCAGGAATTAGTTTTTGAACTTCCGATTTCTATTTCCTAACCGGTTCAATCCTGGATCAAACTTGAAACCAGATTGAGTAATTCTGCTTTTTCCAGAGGTTTCCCAAGAAAACCATCAAACTTTATATCGTGCCATTTCGAATATAATTCAGTTTGAGTATAGGATGTTAATGCAATAATCCATGAAGGTGGATGTTCATTTTGCCTGATCTTTTTGGCAGCTTCAATACCGTTTATTTTGGGCAGACTTATATCCATCAGGATGAGATCAGGTCGATATTTTTCAGAAAGTTCAATGGCAAGTTCTCCGTTGCTGGCAATTGTGTATTCTGTATGTAATGTGTCCAAAACCTTACATGTTGTTTGCTGGTGAAGAGGGTTATCTTCTACAACCAGAATTTTTAATCTTTTCAATTTATCAATAATTTCCTGTTCTACATGATCCGGCTGTTTGCCAACAGGAAGGTTAAACCAGAAAGTTGAACCCTGACCCGGGACTGATTCTACCCGAATCGTTCCATTGTGTTTTTCGATAAATTCACGGCACAGAACGAGTCCCAGTCGGAGGTCATCCCTCCCTCGCTGAGAGTTGCGTGAAGTTTGTCATCCAGCTGGAAAATTGTCTTTTGCTTCTTGTATGCAATACCGGAACCTGTATCTGCAACACCGACCAGAATACTGTTGTTCT
>JAOUOA010000502.1 GCA_029880625.1 Spirochaetia bacterium | reverse complement strand
TCTTGTCGGAAGAATAAAAGAGCTTGCAGAAAAGAAAAAGATGCAATTATATATTCACAGAAGGCTGCCGCCGAATGATGGAAATATCGCTCTTGGCCAGGCGGCATATATTTTCACGGATCATAATTCATGCCGGGAATGATTCTTTTTCCCGGGTTGTCGTAAAGGGAGGAAAATTATGTGCGAAGACTGCGGATGCAGCATTACAGAACATTCCCATGACTCAGGCACTAAAACACATGCTTCGCATAGGTTCCAGGCTGTCACGGAACAAGCTTCCCGGGTTCCTTTCTCCGATCAAAAACATAATCACAGTCATTCAGCACATTCCCACGGCTCCAATCCTGCTTTGTCCGATACGGTTACCGTAAATGTTCTTCAGAATATTCTGAGCGAGAACAATCATCAGGCGGATCATATTCGGGAGCATTTCAATAAAAAAAATATTTTTGCAGTCAATCTTATGGGTTCGCCGGGATGCGGCAAAACATCCCTTCTCGAGGAAACAGCAAAAAGGATAAAATCCGAAATTGCCGTTCTGGAAGGAGATCTGGAAACAACCCGCGATGCGGACCGGATGAAGGCCTGCGGCGTAAAGGCCCATCAAATTCAGACAGGAAGCACATGCCATCTGGATGCATTCATGATCCATGATGCTCTCCATGAAATTGAACTGGAACAGGATTCCATTCTTTTTATTGAAAATGTGGGCAATCTGGTATGTCCCGCAGCATATGATACGGGAGCCCATCTGAATGCAGTCATGCTTTCTGTTCCTGAAGGTGACGACAAGGTCGCCAAGTATCCCGTCATTTTCAGAAATGCTCATATTGTAATTCTATCCAAAATGGATTTACTGGAACATTTTGATTTTGATCTGGAAAGAGTGAAAAAGGATTTCAGGAAATTGAACCCTTCAGCAGATTTTATTACGATGAGCACGAAGGATGAATCATCCATTCAGACCTGGCTTGATTATCTTTCTTTAAAAAGGAAACTACGAGCCTGATGTGTCTGGCCGTTCCTTTTAAGATCCTTTCCATTGCCGAAGACGGTAAAAACGCTGTCGCGGAATGCATGGGGGTGAAAAAAGAAATTTCGCTTGAGCTCATGGATTCGGAGGTTTCGCCTGGGGATTATATTCTCATCCATGTGGGGCTTGCCATTCGTAAAATTAATACCGATGCAGCCGAACGCACTCTGAAGGATCACAGACAGATGGCGGAAATTTACAGACAGATGAATTCATGATGGATCTTTTAAAAGATTTTAAAAATCCGGAAAGCATGAAGGGCTTTGCTCGTGAAATTGAACGGCTCTCCAGGAAATATTCCCTGCAGGCAAATTTCATGGAAGTCTGCGGCGGACATACCCATGTTATTGCTAGATATTCTCTTGAACAGCTTCTTCCCCCGGAAATACGATTCATACACGGGCCGGGATGTCCCGTATGCATCCTGCCGAAAGGAAGAGTGGATCATGCAGTTATTCTTTCAGAAAGGAAAGATACGATTGTTGTTACAGTGGGCGATATGATTCGCGTTCCGGGAACGGAAAAATCTCTCGAAAAAGCCCGATCGGAAGGGCGTGATATACGAACGGTGTACAGCCCCCTTGAAGCTCTGGAAATTGCAAAAAGCAGTACTGAAAAAAAAGTGATATATTTTGCCATCGGGTTTGAAACAACCACTCCCTCCACGGCCCTTATCATTGAAAAAACAATTCAGTCCGGATTGAAAAATCTTTTTTTCTATACCAATCATGTTCTTGTGCCTCCTGTTCTGGAAGCAATTCTTTCAGACAGCACCCATAAAATCGGGGGGTTTATCGCTCCCTCTCATGTAAGCGTCATTACCGGATCGGAAGTTTACAGACCGCTTTGCGAAAAACATGGACTTCCTGTGGTAGTGGCAGGCTTTGAATCGGGCGATATCATGCAGGCTGTTTACATGCTTGTGAAACAGCTGGCAGAGAAACGATGTGAGCTGGAAGTTCAATATGACAGGTGCGTAACAGAAAACGGGAATATAAAATCTCAAGATCTTGTAAGCCGCTACTTTGTCCTGGAAGAGAGCTTTGAATGGAGGGGGCCGGGCTTCATTGAAAAAAGCTCCCTTCGCCTCCGGGATGAATATGACTTTCTCAATGCCGCTGTCGTTTTCAGAGAGTATCTTCCGGAAATCCATACTGACGATCACAGACTCTGTCTTTGTTCAGAGATCTTAAAGGGAAAGAAGCGGCCGGCAGACTGCAGAGTATTTCGCACACGATGCACTCCGGACAATCCTCTCGGAGCCTGCATGGTATCGGGAGAAGGGGCCTGCGCCGCTTATTATAAATACGGCAGGACTGGATGAAAACAGTTTTACTTTCCCATGACAGCGGATCGGAAAAAGGCAACAGGCTGATTCAGGATATTTTCATTTCCCGTTTCGGCAATCCTGTTCTGAATATCATGGAAGATGCAGCCATTTTAGAAAACGTGGCCCGGCCTGTGTTTACCACGGACAGTTTTACGGTAAAACCGATCTTTTTCCCTGGAGGCGATATCGGAAAGCTTGCAGTTGCAGGAAGCTGCAACGATCTGGCCGTGCGATGCGCTAAACCGGTTTATATGAGCGCTTCTTTTATCATTGAGGAAGGATTTTCCCAGGATGATCTGGAAACGATAACGGATTCTATGAAAAAAGAATGCGAAATTAATAACGTGCAGATTGTATGCGGCGATACGAAAATTCTTCCAAAAGGAAGTCTGGACGGAATTTTTATCAATACTGCTGCAATTGGAGATCTCCAAAAGGAGCATCCTGGTTCCAGAGGTTTGCAAAAAGGACACAGTCTGATTGTTTCCGGACCCGTGGGCGATCATGCAGCCGTCATTCTCATGAAAAAGAAAGGTCTTGAGTTTGAAAGCTCTCTG
>JAOUOA010000501.1 GCA_029880625.1 Spirochaetia bacterium | reverse complement strand
CCATGCAGTAGATGAAGTCTGAAGTAAGTTCCGCAATGGTTCTGTAGCGAAACTCATTTTCGCGCTGGCTGTTTTCCAGAAATTTTCGTTTTGTGATATCTGTACGAATTGCAATAAACTGGTAGGGCTGATTCTGGCTGTCCATAAACGGTACAATGGTTGTATCCACCCAGTATATGTTTCCGTTTTTTGATTTGTTTCGTATTTCTCCTTTCCAGATTCTGCCTGAATTGACTGTTTCCCAGAGATTTTTAAAAAAAGTTTTAGGGTGGTATCCAGAATTAACGATTTTCTGAGGTTTCCCAATCAGCTCTTCAAGCGAATACCCGGATATATCAACAAACTTTTCATTGGCATATTTTATTATTCCTTTTTGATCCGTGATCGCAATGATAGAGTGCTGGTCAAGAGTGTGTTTTATATCGACCAATTCTTTGATCGAATCTTCGTTTCTTTTCAGGTCTTTAATGGTCAGTTTATAGGAATTTCCTTCTGTTTCTTCTTTAATAGAAAAATACATTAAAAAGCGAAAGTCATTCAACTGAAAGAAACCTGGAAAATCCATTTCCTGTTTCTCCGCAAGATAACCACCAAAACTTTTAATTTCTTGAGAATTAATATTCTGGAGGGTGAGTACGTCAAAGAGGTTTTGCCCGATTAAGTTTTCAGGATTAAGATCACTGAAATGCATGAAATTCTTGCTGGCGGATGTGATTTTGCTGTATTTATCGAAAACAATTTCAAATGATTTCTGTTTGTTTTTGAAGGTTTGAAATGAATGCTTCTGGAAAATAAATTTTTTCTTTGCAAGTTCTACGGCAGTTTTAATCTGATTTTCTGTAAAAGGGTAATAAATATAGCCTGTTGCATAAGTCAGGGGCTCTGAGAGAACCGTTTCTGCTGATTCATTAAAATAGATAAGCAGAGGGACTTCTTCAAGTTCATGAAGAGATACAATTTTCTCAAGGCATAAAGAATCCATTTCTGAATCAGCTAAAATGATATGATAATCACCGTCCTTCAGATTGAGCGGATTTATATCGTTACAATTAATGGATTTAAAGGAAATATTGCATTTTTTAAGACTATTTTCAAGTGTCTCAGATCTGCTTTTATGATATATTAATGTTTCCGCCAAGGAAATCTCCTGATAATTTTCTATATGGATTAATATCGAAACTTACAATTCAATTTATTTAACATGTTTTCAATGTAAGACTGGTCAACAAAATATTTTAATTATTTTATTATCGTCCTGAAACATGCTTTTTTATACTGTTTGAAATGGATCCGATACCTGATTTCTTCTGGATGATTCTAAATATTGAATTAAAGATAAAAGAATCATAATGCAATGCTTTATGTCTCTTTATTGCTGAGGATAAATGTCAATGGACTGTTCGGATTTTCACTATATACAGATAAAATCAGATCATATTTTATTAATAAATTTTTAATTGAAAATATGAATGAAACCCAGAAACTCTGATTTGAAAGGTTTTTGTTCAGAATATTTAAAAATATCAATTCAAGATTTCTTTTTTTTGATGTTCTTACGTCTTAGAATACTGTATGCCGATAATTAAAACCGGATGGTTTTTACTTTCCTGAAATGGTTATTTTATGAATTTTTTTCGCAAAAAAACACATATTTTTGCTTCTTTTGGAGAAAAGGATCTTTCAGAGTCTCCGGCTGAGATCATAAAAATGCTGGAAAGCCTTCTTCCTATTCCCTCAGGGCAGGAGCTGCGGATCAGTATTGCGGAAAATTCTGATCTTTCGATGCAGTCTCTTTGTGCTCTGGCTTTTTTCAGCGGCCAACAAAGGGATCAGGGATCGCGGATTATTCTTAAAGCGGCATCAGCTGTCATAGAAAATATCCAATTCATGAAAATATCTGATTATTTTGACGATCTCATTGTGGAGAACAGTCATGGCAATTGATTATGACAGTGTAATGCAGGGATTCATTACTGAATCCTCTGAACTTCTGGATAAAGCGGAATCATCTTCTCTTGAACTGGAAAATGGTTTTAGCGAAGATCTTGTAAATAATATATTTCGCGCCATGCATACGATTAAAGGGAACTCCGGTCTGTTCGATCTCCCTAATATTACATCGCTGGCGCATTCACTTGAAAATGTCCTGAATGCAGTCCGTTCAAGGGAAATCCAGCCTGATATTTCTGTTGTTGATCTAATTCTTACATGCATTGACAGGCTGAGGACCATGATTCATAATACAGAAGAGTCCGCTTCTGTTGACAACTCCGATGTCCTGGAAAAACTGAATCATTTGCTGGACACAAAAGCGGAATCGTCTTCCGATGAAATGGTTGAAGCGATCAAGGTTACTCAAATTGAAATTGATACATCCGAACCTTATTCGAAACAGTCTTCAAACGGCGCAAAAATTAAAATTACGGAAGCAAAAGAAACCGCTTCTGCAAAAGATAAGGATCCCCCCGATGCAAATGGAAGGAAGACACCGGCATTCCGCATCCCTGGAAAATTCATACGAATGGCGCATGATTCCGGAAAATATCTGTCTCTGGTTTACCTTGATCTGAAAAATCAAAATGAATCTTCTCTGGCATCCATAGCAGGCAGAATCCGGCAGATCAAAGAAGAAAGTCTGCTTATGCACGGCCCCAAAAAAGACCGGATGGAAAGTTCCTGTGAAGTGTTTCCCTATTTCATGCTTCTTTTAACCGATGTTCCCGGAGAAGAATATATTTCAAAATACGACCTTCGGGGAAAAACAAAAATGCTCTATGATCCCGACGGGAACGATCATCCTCTTGCTGAAAAAGGAAACGGAAAAAAGGACTCTGCATCTTCTAACGGATCCAGAACGAAAGAAGTTTTAGCGAATGTTTCAAAGACAACCGAAACTGCCCAGAATATGCCTGAAGCTGATGTAAC
>JAOUOA010000500.1 GCA_029880625.1 Spirochaetia bacterium | reverse complement strand
AATCACTTTGATTGAACTAAGACGAAAATCATAAACCTTTTATTGAATCCCTATATAATCCAAAATGATTTAGGCCTTTTTATGGTTTGCCTGTCATAATCCTTACAGCATTTTCAAGAGCCTGGATCAGGTCTTGTTCCATGACAGGTTTTGTTAAATACTGTGCAAATCCGCTTTTCATTCCGCGCTCAATATCAATGGGCATCGCATCAGCTGAAAGTGCAATTACAGGAATTGAAGAAGTGGCGGGATCTGTTTGAAGCATTTTTAAAACCTGATAACCGTCTATATCCGGCAGATGGATATCAAGCAGTATGATATCCGGTGTGTAGCGGCTTGCAAGCTCAAATCCGTATTCGCCTGTGGTAGCCGATAGGAGAGTCACTTGATTATGATATTTAAGAAGCGATTCTACAACCTTTAAGTTTGCTGCATTATCTTCAATATACAGAACCCTCATGCGCGTATCATCATGAACTTCTTCATCAATCGCTTCATCGATCCTGAGATCTTTTGGAATTTCAGGTATCAACAACAGATCGATCCAGAAAATTGAACCCTTACCGGGCGTGGATTCCACTCCCAGCTCAGCACCCATAAGTTCTGCCATTTTTTTAGACAGCGCAAGACCAATTCCGGTACCCTGTATATCTGAAAATTCTGCACCCAGCCGTTCAAACGGCTGAAATAAAACAGGAATTTTTTCTGCCTCAATCCCCGGACCTGTATCCGTGATTGAAATTCGCATTACATCTTCAGTAATAAATTGATTTTCAATTTTGATGCTTCCGTTATGACGATTGTACTTAACTGCGTTGCCTAAAAGATTAATAAAGATCTGTTTCAAACGAATTTTATCAGAAAAGACCATGGTTTTGTCAGAATTCAGCTTATTAAATATTGAAATCTGTTTTTGATCGGCCAGAGGTTTTACAATTTTTAAAGCCTGCTCCATCACGGAACTGACTTGAACACCTGAAAGATCGGTTTTAAATTTTCCCAATTCAATTCGCGAAAGATCCAGAAGCTCATTAATCAGATTCAGAAGGTGGTCTCCCGCCAATCTTATTTCCTGAATATAGTCTTTCTGCTCATCCGTCAAATTCTCATGCGTCATAACCTGGGAAAATCCAATAATCGCATTCAACGGAGTTCGAAGTTCATGACTCATACGGGAAAGAAAATCCGACTTGGCTCTGCTGGCTCTTTCTGCCTCATCTTTCGCTTTAACAAGCAAATCTTCCGCTTCTTTCCAGAGAGTCCTGTCTGTAAGCTGGATCAGAAGATGAAGCTGGCCGTTTCGCTTAAAACGTGAAAATACAATTTCGAACCAGGCATCTTTTCCAAAAGATGTAACAATATGGTATTCTCCCGCAGAGACAACTCCTGTTTTTAAAACTTCATGCGCAACGTTCAGAAGACCGTATTTCTGCCAGGAAGGGATTGTATTAAAATTCTGCGATACAACCTGATCATGAGTTGCTCCAATTAAACTGCAGATCGATTCATTTGCAAATACGCATTCACCTGTTTCTTTATATGCAGAAATTCCGACAGAAGATGTTTCAAGAATATTATTATTTAAGCTGAGAGCATCCTCCAGACTCAGTGTTCTGTCTTCCACTCGTTTTTCCAGGGATTCGTTCAGGTCTTTTAGTTTCTGTTCGCTCATCTGGAGCGATTCCAGAGCTTCAATCCGATCAGTTACATTCATCAGGGATAAAACAAGCCCGGTAACACGATTTTCCATATCTTTGATAGGAGTCAGCGTCCAGTCCCAATGCGTAAGTCCACGTTCCGGATTGTGTTCATACTCAAATGCCTTCGCTTTTGCAATATAAGGCACTCCTGTATTCACAACATTTCTAAATATTTTTTCATTCTCCTCATTTGGGAATAATTCAAAATGATTTTTCCCTGCTAAATCTTCCGGTTTTTTATGATCTGCTTCTGCATAGGTCCGATTTACTCTGACAAAATTCATCTCTGTATCCAGATATGCAATCATAACAGGAGTTGTATCAAGCACCGCTTCAAGAATTTGATTGGTTGAAATCATACTCTCATGAAGGAGGATCCGGTCTGTGATATCCTGAACAGATCCCAGCGTTACAACTGCAGAATTTTTTTCATTGTAATGAGTTTCCCCTATTTCCTGAATCCATTTAATCGATCCGTCCGGAAGTACAATGCGATGGATCATTCGATAATCAGTTTTATCGCGAAGGGATTTTGCATAAATTGCGTCAACCTCTTCTCTATCCTCCGGATGAACGCATTGCAAAAATGCATCATACGATAGAATCGTCTTTTCTTTATCAATGCCGAACATTTCATAGATTTCATCGGACCAGTAAAGGGTATTTTCAAGAATATTATATTCCCATGAACCGATCTTAGCGATTCTCTGCGTTAACTTCAGACGCGATCTGCTGTCAATCAGCTCGGATTCTTTTTGAGAAAGTTTTTTAGAAAAACGAAACTCATTCTTCTCAGCATATTCTTTGAGGGGTCTTGTAAGGTAATAAATCACAACGGTCAGAACAGGAATAATTAAAAGAAAAATCAAACCAATCCATAATGCAGTTTCAATATAAGCGTTCTGCATTTCTTTTAGAGAAATTTTATAAACAATTCCGGCTCGTAAAAGAGGAACTGATGCATATCCTGCAAGAACAACTTTATTCTCATAATCGTGAAGGATTCCTCCTCCTTTTTTTCCTTTCAGTGCATTTTGAAGAGGTTCTGCCAGGTGACTTCCGAAATCAATTCTGGCAACGGTTTCCAGTCCCTGAATTTTCGGATTGTAACGGAGAACACGGAACTTATCCCCCTCTGTAATTCCGACTGTAATTTCTTCTGTATTTCGAGGCGAATGAAGAACAATCCCTCTTTCGATTTGCGACATGGTTGCGCCCCAGGAACCACCAG
>JAOUOA010000499.1 GCA_029880625.1 Spirochaetia bacterium | reverse complement strand
GATTTCCCTGGCCTGCCGTAGAGTTTCAGAAGGCGTTCGCCCAGCATCCATAAGCTTGTAAGTCGGGAAAAATGCTGTCACGTGCCAGGGAGTCTCTTCGCCCAGCTCATTCTTTATAAAATTTGCAATGTCAGAAAACTCCTCTGCTGAGTCGTTATAACCGGGAATTATAAGGGTCGTCACCTCCAGCCAGATACCAAGTTTTTTAATGTATTTCAGAGAATCCAGAACTCCGGCCAACCTGGCACCGCAAACTTTCCTGTAGTGAGAGTCTCTAAACGATTTCAGATCAACATTTATCGCGTCTAAACTTCCCTGCATCATATCCAGAGCCTCACGGGACATATAACCATTCGAAACAAAAACATTCTTAAGTCCGCTTTCTTTTGCAAGACGCGAAGTAGCATAAGCGAGTTCAAAAAATATTGTAGGCTCAGTATAAGTATACGATATTGATAAGCAGTTTTTCGATTTCGCCTCGCGCACAATTTGCTCGGGAGTCATCTTCTCTCCCGGAAAAGATGATTTTCGACTATAACGCGGAGGCTGCGAAATATCGGAATTCTGACAATGCAGGCACCTGAAATTACAGCCCATAGTCGAAATAGAATAGGAGAAAGTACCGGGATAAAAATTAAACAGAGGTTTTTTCTCAATAGGATCCACATTTGCAGCAATCACACGATCAAACGAAAGTGAATAGAGAATTCCGTTTATGTTTTCCCTTACTCCGCAACTTCCCCTCTTTCCATCTCCAATTTTACACTGCAAACGGCATAGATTGCACTGAACCTTCAAATTGGTCAATTTGTCGTAAAGTAAGGCTTCTTTCATACAATATGACTCAGATAGCTAAGTAATATAAAAAAATCAAATGACTGCAAATCTTAAATTGTCTCTCCTTCACAATGATACGATAATGCAAAAGAGGATGTTTTGTAAACATGAAATTAAAAAAACAAGAATTTCCTCCATCCTCCTGAAGGTGTTTGATTTAAGTAAGATATCTACTTTTTCAACCCATTTTATTGATAAAATCAAGCTAATCCTGCAATAAAACACCCTTTGGAAGATAGTGAGACATAAAAAGGGTGAAATAATTTGCTTGTATGAATAAAGCACCCCTAAAAACGTATAGCTATAGATAAAAAAATAATCAGAGTGCGGCAGGGTCAATGGAAAAGAAAAAACTTCTTGTGATAGAAGACAATTTTTTTATAATGAGAATGGTACAATCATTCCTCAGTGAAATAGATTGCCAGATAATTCATGCGGACAACGGTATTGACGGACACAATATCGCTCAAAAAGAGAGACCGGAGATTCTCCTGATTGATATCATGCTACCAGGAATGAACGGGCTTGATATTGTAAAAAGTCTGAGGAATTTGCCGGAATTCAAAAATACCCCCATCATCCTCATGTCCGCAAATGCAGAAGAAAAAGATATTCAAAGCGGATATGATAGCGGGTGTGATGATTACATAACAAAACCCTTCAGCAAAGAGATACTACAAAATTCAATCAAAAAATATTTGTGAGTAAACGAGATCAGGCAGAAATGGACACTCATTCTGAAACAAAAATTCTGATAATCGATAAAGATAGAAAAACCTGCAGAATGGTTACAAAAATGCTGAAATACGAAAATTACAATGTTCTTACCCTGCCGGAAACAACTGACACGTTGAAAATACTATCACAAACCAAACCAGAAATACTCCTGATTGATGACGTCACATTTTTAGAAAATAATATTGCATCTTTGTTGGAAAATGGAACAATTTCAGACAATATCAATATTATTTTAATGAGCACTCACGGAAGTCAATCGCATGCCATTCCCCTCATCAAAAATGGGATTCATGAATATTTGATCAAGCCTTTCAAACAAGAACAGCTGCTGCACGCTGTAAAAAGCTTAATTTACGCAAAGCTTATTTCCCCCACCAGGGAAACTCCTCGGATCATTTTCACAGCTATCAGTCCAAATCTGACGAATGAATTAAAACCACTCCTGAATTCTTTTCCTGATGCCTTTCCGGTATCATTTCGTAAAGCGATACCTACACTTACAGAAAAGAATTTTGATATTTTACTTCTTGATTCCACCGGGATAGAAAACGAAACATTTAATTTACTTGCAAAAATTTCAATTAGCACGCCGGAAACAGATATTATATTACTGAGCGGTTCGAATGATATTTCTTTTCTAAAAGAGACCATCAGAAAAGGAGCTTTCGATTGCTTAATTAAGCCGTGTACCAGAGATAATATTGAACACTCAATACGAAATCTCATGAAACATAGAAAAAATAAAAGTCTATCTACCCTTAAGAATCAATACGCAGAAAAAATAAAAAAGAGTCAGGAACAGCTGGACTATGTGCTGGATATTGTAGAATCGATGGTGGTCGCCCTGGAAGCACGCGACCTCTACACTCGCGGACATTCAGAACGGGTTACTATTCTCGCTACAACTATTGCAAAACAGATGAAACTTGAAGACAAAACCATCGGCAAAGTTAGGCATGCAGCGCGTCTGCACGATTTAGGAAAACTGGGGATAAATGATGAGATACTCAGGAAAGAAGGCTCTCTGGATGAAAGCGACTGGGGGCTAATGAGACAACACCCTGTTTTCGGCGAAAACATTCTAAAACCGGTTAAACATCTATCGCATCTTCTTCCCATAATCCGTCATCATCATGAGCGTTTTGATGGAGGCGGTTACCCGGATAACCTTTCTGGAGAATCGATACCTCTCGAAGCTAGAATAATTTCAGTTGCCGATTCATTCGATGCAATGTCATCAAATAGACCTTACAGAAAAAGAATGCCTTTTGAAAATTGCTTAGAAATCATTAGAAATGAGTCCGGAAAGCAATTCGATCCGGAAATTGTGGAGATATTTTTAGAACACACAAAAAACT
>JAOUOA010000047.1 GCA_029880625.1 Spirochaetia bacterium | reverse complement strand
AAGGTATTCGCTCATTCCTAGACATGGGCTGAATTTCCCCAGGAGGAAAATTACATCTCCGGGAGATTTAAAACCAGGCAAAATTGATGTCTTTACATCTTCAATATAGCCGACCATACCAATTGTTGGAGTCGGGAAAATGGGACCGTCGTCGCTTTCATTGTAAAAGGAAACATTACCGCCTGTAACAGGAATATCAAAAACTTCACATGCTTCACGGATTCCCGCAACGGACTCCGTGAACATGTAATAATTTTCAGGGACGTAGGGATTTGCAAAATTCAAATTGTTGGTAATCCCAATGGGCCTTGCGCCGGTTACGGCCACGTTTCTTGCCGACTCTACTACAGCATGGGCAGCTCCTCTCCGGGGCTCGGCATAAACATACCGGGAATTGCAGTCTGTAGACACGGCAATTCCTTTATCGGTTCCGGGAATCCTGGCAAGGCCTCCGTCAGCTCCCGGCCCAATCATTTTAACAAGTCCGACCTCTGTATCATACTGATCAAACAGAGGTCTTCTTGAACAAATATTTGTGGAAGAGACAAATTCCATTAAATCTTCAGAAAGATTTTCAGAGTCAGCAATTGAGGTAAAATCCAGCTGTTTGATTTTGTCCAGATAATCAGGCCGGCTGCTTTCTCTTTTATAACGGGGTGCGCCGCCTCCCAGTACCAGTGAATGAGCTGGGATTTCTGCACAAAGCTGTCCATGCCGTCTCAGACGAAGAATTCCGTCATCAGTCACGGTTCCGATTTTAACCGCATGGAGCCCCCATTTATTAAAAATGGAATAAATTTCTTCTTCCTGTCCTTTCTTTCCGACAACCAGCATTCTTTCCTGTGATTCAGAAAGCATAATTTCGTATGCGCTCATTCCTTCTTCGCGGAATGGAATTAAGTCCAGATTCACATCCATTCCTACATTGCCTTTTGCGCTCATTTCACTGGTTGCGCAGGCAAGCCCGGCAGCCCCCATATCCTGAATCCCGACGAGAGCATCTGAAGCGATCAGCTCAAGCGTAGCTTCCAGTAAAAGTTTTTCCATAAAAGGATCTCCAACCTGTACCGCACTTCGCTTTGATTCTGTTTCTTCAGTTAAATCCATACTGGCAAAGCTAGCTCCATGGATTCCGTCTCTGCCTGTTGTAGAACCGACATAGATGACTGGATTTCCTTTTCCCGAAGCCTCCGCGCTTGCCATTTTGCCATGTTCCACAATCCCTACAGTCATTGCATTGACCAGGCAGTTTCGGGAGAAAGAATGATCGAAGAAAAGCTCGCCACCGGAGACAGCGACACCCAGACAATTTCCGTAATCGCCGATTCCTTTGACCGCTCTTTTCAGGAGATATCTGTTCCGTGGATTATCAGGAGGACCGAAACGAAGAGAGTTCAATGAACAGATGGGTCTTGCTCCCATTGTAAAGATATCGCGCATGATACCGCCGACTCCCGTTGCGGCTCCCTGATAGGGTTCAACAGCAGTTGGATGATTATGACTTTCAATTTTAAATACAACGGCAAGCCCGTCTCCAAGATCCAGAGCTCCGGCATTTTCTTCTCCGGCTTTTGTCAGGGAACGGGGGGATTCTGAAGGGAATGTCTTTAAATGAAGAATCGAATTTTTATAACTGGCGTGTTCAGACCAGAGTCCTGAATAAACTCCAAGTTCTGTCACTGTGGGAAGCCTTCCTCCCAGGGATTCCTGGATTTTTTCAAATTCTTCCTCTGTCAAACCATGCTCTTTAGCATCTTCCACATTAACTGTTTTTTCAGAATAGAGTTCATTTGAAGCCATGGGAACAAAATTTTCCAGTCCTCTACAGTTGCAATCGGGATTTTACATCTTTGAATACAGAAATTCATAAAGATAAAATAGAATTCTTGATATTTTTTCAAGAATATATATGCTTATGTTAATTTATATGTTTATATTATAGGTAAAAAGACATCTTGAGCCAGCAAGGTAAGAAATGATTCATGAATTTGAACAGATTTAATTTTTTTCTGTTTTCATTCACCCATTGCATCGGGATATTGCATCCAGATTATAAAAATCAAGTCTAAACTAAAAATTATGATACAATTATTTTCCAATATCAAATGCCCGAAATGCGGTTTTACTAAAAATGAAAAAATGCCTGAAGATTCATGCCAGTTTTTTTATACTTGTACAAACTGCGGTTCTCTTTTAAAACCTCTGAAAGGCGACTGCTGTGTATTCTGCTCTTATGGCGATGTAAGATGCCCTCCCCTTCAAATTGAAAACAACAAATGACTGATCATCCATTTCCCTTTTTACTTTTTGTTTATAATTCAGATTCAGGTTTTTTCAATACTCTATCTGATATAGCGCATAAAGTGATTTCTCCAAAAACGTACCGGTGCAGCCTCTGCAGACTTACCCATGGGAACTTCAAAGTAAAAAGTCACTGGCTTCAATTTTTAAATGAGCTTAATATAGAATGCAAATTTCTCCACAGCGATGAGTTCCATCGGGTTTATCCCGAAGAAAAAAGCGAACTGCCTTCTGTTTTTTTTGTTAAAGATGACAGAATGATCTCTATTTTCAACCGAAAAGAAATGGATCAATTTATATCTCTGGAAGAGTTTCAATCGCAGTTAAAATTCAAAACAGCGGAATACCTGTAAAAGAATAAGAAACAGACTCCAGTTTTTTTTATTATTTCAGATATTTATGATAGATTATGATAAAAATCTTATATTAATTAAAATATTCCTGTTGCCTTAATTTATGCTTTTGAATCTCTGTTGAATTAGACCCTGGTTATTTACTTCAGAATTGTAAATTTTTTAAAACAGATGCCATCTAAATTTCTTCAGAAGTACATATAGAAGGAAAACAGACAGTGCAATTCTCTTACAGATAACGAGGAAGTAAGATCTATGTCTCAAGAAGGATTTAAACAGCAGATTTTCAATCAGTTTTCATTAATTGGAAAATCAATGAGCAGCCCCAGCCGTCTTGAACTGATTGATTTTCTCATGCAGGGCGAACGAAATGTTGAAACCCTGGCCAAACTTTCTCATCTTTCTGTTGCCAATACATCCAGACATCTTCAGCAGCTGAAACTTGCAGGCATTGTAAAACAGAGGAAAGAAGGACAACAGGTTTTTTACAGTCTGACAGGCGACAGGATTCTGGAATTAATGAATGTGATTCGCGAAGTAGCAGAAGAAAATAATGCCATGGTTCATCAGCTTATGCATAATTTTCTTGAAGATAAAGATCAGCTCGAACCACTTGAGCAAAATGAACTCATGGAAAGAATGAAAAACAATGAAATTCTGCTGATTGACGTTCGTCCGGCAGAAGAATTTCAATCCGGCCATATATCCGGAGCCATTAATCTCCCCATGAACCGCCTTAAAGATGAGATTGAAAAACTTCCTCAGGAAAAAGAAATTATCGCTTATTGCCGCGGTCCTTACTGTGTTTTATCAATTCTTGCCGTTAAAGAACTCAGAGAAAAAGGGAAAAATGTCCGCAGATTGAAAACTGGTTTTCCTGAATGGAAACTCGCCAATTTGCCTGTCGAAAAAGATTAAGAACAAGGGTATTCAATTATTTACTTGACCATTTGATTGAAAGTCCGTATATTGTTTCATCTGGCAAGGACACAATAGAATCAAATTAAAATACTTAAGGAAAAGGGGCGTCAACAGAAACTGAAAAAATCTGTCATACACCCCAGTTTGCAGGAACGGACTATGGATTTTGAAAAATTAATTTTTAATTATGAAACACAAATTCGTTTGGGATTTTTTTTTGGCACCCTTTCTTTGATCGGACTCTGGGAAGTTCTTGCCCCGCGAAGAAAACTGACTGAAAAAAAGTGGCTGCGCTGGACGAATAATCTGGGCCTTGTTTTCTTCAACAGCATCATTTCAATGATGATTTTTCGATTTGTATTTCCTGCAGCTGCCGCAGGCGCTGCGCTGGCTGCAAAAAATAACGGATGGGGGTTGTTTAACACTTTTGAAGTTCCCTACTGGATCGCCGTCATCCTGTCAGTGATTATTCTCGATTTTATCATTTACATGCAGCATGTCATGGTTCATGCAGTGCCTCTTTTATGGCGCCTTCACAGAGTACACCATGCCGACATGGATTACGATGTTACAACCGGTTCGCGCTTCCATACGATTGAAATTATTTTATCTATGGGCATTAAAATCGCATCCATTATTCTCATCGGTCCGCCCGTCATCGCTGTAATTCTTTTTGAAATTATTCTGAATGCAATGGCAATGTTCAACCACGGCAATATATCTCTTCCAGGCCCACTGGACCGTATTCTCAGATGGTTTGTGGTCACGCCGGATATGCACAGAGTTCACCACTCGATTGAATACAATGAATCCAACAGCAATTTTGGATTCAACATTTCCCTCTGGGACAGAATCTTCGGAACCTATAAAGATCAGCCGAAAGCAGGTCATGAATCCATGACGATAGGAATCCACGATTTCAGAGAAAGCAAACAGACTTCCTGGATTTCAGGAATGCTGCTCATGCCTTTCACCGGAAAAGACAGCGGGTATTCCATCAATCGAAGAGGCGAAAAATAATTATGAACAAGAAAAATTTTTCTCGTCTGCTGCTTTTCATTCTGACAGGAACCGCTATCACTTTTGCCTTTATTTACCGCGAATATATCCATGCTGACCAGCTCCAGCAATGGGTAGAAGAAGCAGGTCCTGTTGGCCCTGTTCTGTTTATGATCCTCTATATTATTGCAACGCCCCTTTTTATTCCCGGTTCCATTTTTGCCCTTGCGGGAGGAGCATTATTCGGCCCTGTCATGGGAACCTCTTACAATCTGACAGCGGCCACCATCGGCGCCATTATTTCTTTTTTTTTATCGCGGCATATTGCCTCGGACTGGGTGGAAAAAAAATCCGGAGGATTTCTCAAACGTCTGATCCAGGGCGTTGAACAGGAAGGCTGGAAGTTTGTCGCATTTGTCCGGCTGGTTCCTCTTTTCCCGTTCAATCTGCTGAATTATGCTCTGGGTCTTACAAAAATCAGCTTTCTTCAGTACAGTATTGCAACATACATCTGCATGTTTCCCGGAGCTCTTGCCTACACCTATCTGGGATATGCAGGAAAAGAAGCCGCGGCAGGGGGTGAAGATTTAATCCAGAAAGGACTGATTGCACTTGCGCTTTTAGCCACAGCAGCATTTCTTCCCAGGTTTATCATGCTCATGCGAAAAAAACCGATGGTCGAAACTGCCGAATTAAAAAAACGGCTTAACGAAAAAGAAGATTTCCTCCTGCTTGACGTAAGAAGTCAGAAAGAACATGACGGCGAACTGGGATTTATACCCGAATCCAGACACATCCCTCTTGAGGAACTTGAGGAACGAATTAGAGAACTGGATGCATTTTCAGAAAAACCGATATTAACAATCTGCACGGTTCATACAAGATCTTCAAAAGCAGCAGGGCTTCTTTCTGCTAAAGGCTTCGCAGATGTCCGTGCAGTAAGAGGAGGCATGAAGGCCTGGAATGGACAATAAAATTTCCATCATCATACCGACACTGAACGAATCAGAGTTTATCGGGAAACTCCTGCCTGCTCTGCAGGAGTTTCGAAAACGGGGCCATGAACTCATCATCGCAGACGGCGGCAGCAGCGATCTGACCGTTCAAATTGCAAAAGATCATTCCGACCGGATTGTTTTTTCAAAAAAAGGGAGAGCAAAACAGATGAATGCCGGAGCAGATGCTGCTTCTCATGAAATTTTCTGGTTTCTCCATGCGGACAGTATCCCGCATTCTGATTCAGACCGTTTTATTTTAAAAGAATTTCAAAATAAAAAAAAAGGATGGGGATATTTCAAAACAAGGCTTTCCGGCAATTCGATTCTTTTCCGCCTGATTGAATTTTTCATGAATCTTCGATCCGGCCTTACTTCTGTTGCAACAGGCGATCAAGGAATCTTTGTCAGAAAAGATTCTTTTCTGATTGCGGGTAAATTCCCTGAAATTGAACTGATGGAAGATATTGCCCTCAGTAAAACTCTCAAAAATATTTGCCGTCCCTCCCGGCTCTCATTAATAATGATTACTTCCAGCAGAAGATGGGAACAAAAAGGAGTGTTTAAAACCATCCTTCTCATGTGGTATCTGAGACTTGCATATATATCGGGGATCCATCCGCGAAAACTGCAGGCATTATACAGATAGTTTTCTCAAATAAATATTCCCCTGAATCATGTGCTGGATGACAAATTTCAAATCTTACCAAGCCTTATAAATAATCATAAACTTATCTGCTTCTTTGATAAAAAAACCTTGCCGACAGCAAATCTTTTGCAATATTGATATAGTGGAAGGTCTCATCAAAAAATTTCCCGAACATGTGAGGGTTCCCTTAAAATTTGCTCATCCGGAAAGCCCCGGTCAAAAACCCGTGAGAAACCTTGTTACGGAGTCCCGGATTCATACCGTCTGTGAAGAATCTGCATGTCCGAACCTGGGCCATTGCTGGGAATCGGGCACGGCAACATTTATGATTATGGGAGATGCCTGCACCAGAAGATGCAAATTCTGCAATGTGAAAACAGCAAGGCCCTCTCCTCTGGAAGAAGATGAGCCGGAACGTCTGGGAAAAGTCATCCGTGATATGAAGCTGAAAACTGCAGTGATTACATCGGTGGATCGGGACGATCTGGGCGACTGTGGAAGCCTGCATTTTTCAAATGCAATTCTTGCTGTCAGAAAATATGCTCCGGATACCTATATTGAAGTATTAATCCCGGATTTCAAAGGGAAAGAAGAAAATTTACAGAAAATCTGGCAGGCAAGACCGGATATCATAAATCATAATATAGAAACCGTTCCCTCTCTTTACAAAAAAATCTGCCCCCAATCAAATTATGAACTTTCACTGAAAATTCTCCGTCTCAGTAAGAAGGAAGGATTCCTTACAAAAAGCGGATTGATCATGGGTCTGGGAGAATCAGCCGATGAAGTAATCAAAGTGATGAAAGACCTGAGAAAAGCAGAAGTTGATATGCTGACCATTGGACAGTATCTGCCGCCGGGGCCTTTTCATGCACCGCTTGTATCCTGGATTGAACCTGAAGTTTTTAATCATTTAAAAACGACTGGTTTTTCCCTTGGATTCCGTCATATAGAAGCAGGACCGCTTGTACGTTCTTCCTATCATGCAGGAGACGGAATAGCAAAACTGCTTGAAACAATTTAAGAATATATAACAATAGTAAAAAACGGGACATCAAATATGAATACTCAATTCAAACATTATCCGGAAACTAATCATTTCACCAAAATCATAATCACGGGACTTCTCCTTGCTGTTTTTGCCTTATCATCCAGCTGCAAAGAAGATGAAAAAGACAATGGACTTTTAGATGAGTGGATTCTCAATTCTCTGACATCAGGAAGTTTTGCTGATCAAAATAATGGAACCGTACTGGATTCAGGCAGCGGAAGGACCTGGATGAAATGCACACAGGGTCAATTATGGAATCCCAGTTTAAATACATGTACGGGAACCGGAAGCGCAACTTTTTACGGCGCAGCAAGCATGGCTTTCTGTGATATTGCCGGAGATTTACTCTGTGTAGACGCCACACTGCAGGCAAATTCAGGACCTGCCTATACGTCCTGTGCCAATCTTGTTTTTGCAGGCTTTTCGGACTGGAGGCTTCCCACTAAAATTGAACTTTTGACAATTGTAACCTCTCTTCCCAGCCGAGCAACCCTGTTAACTAAATTTCCCGAAACTCCCGATGATAAATCCTTCTGGGCAGGAGATCAAAATACAGATTTTCCGGCAAGCGGTTACGGAATCAGTTTTGCAGAAGGCACTTATGCACAGGTACTGGGTTACGATAAAAATTCTGCTTCGCTCTATGTAAGGTGCATCCGTTAAGAGCCATGCAGAATGCGTCTGTAAATTCCCATACTTTTATAATATATGAAAAATTAAAAAAAGAATTGAACGATTACGATTTTGATATCGGGCCGGTTCGTGCAAGAAAAATCCTGATCCGGGCTCTTTCAATCATTCCAGAAATCATTGTGGAAGAAAGCAGAAATCCCTCCTGCATTACAGTGCGTTCCATAAGCAGCCCTTCTTTGAAAATCGAAGTTTCCATACAAAATGCAATTGATTCAATCATGATCCTCTGGAACGAACACAAAGATTCAGAAGAACGCGCCTTAAAAATATGAATCGATTTCTACTTTCTCTTGCAGGAATTTTTTTAACGGGCACTGCCGTGATCAGCTTATTTGTTTTTTACGGATCAGATCAAAAAATTCCAACAGGCAGAACCGGCATCGAAGCTGAAAGCCTGAGAAAAGAAATTGAACAGTCAATACGTCTTGATGACTGGAACAGCATGACAGCCTTTGAATTCACGCTGGAATTCAACAGAAATTATCATTTTATTGACCGGAAACGAGGACTGACGGAAGTTCAGTTTTATCTGAATGAAGATCTGTATCTTGTTCAGTTTGACAGAATGGGACGTGCCATGGCATTGAAAAACGGAGAAGCGCTTTTGGGAGATGATCTTTCCGATGCTTACAGACAGGCTGACTCCTATCACAAAACCGATCTTTTCTGGCTGAACCCATTCCAATTTCTTCGCAGCAATACGGAAATTCAAATTGTCGGTTCCCGCGCACTTCTGGTTATTTTTCATGACAGAGAAGATGATACCTATCTGATTGTAACCGATCAAAATAAACGGCCCACACACTGGAAAATGTGGAGCAGAAAAAATCCAATCAGCGGTATGGAAACTTCTTTTGAAGACTGGAAGGAAATTGAAAATAGAAAAGCGCTGGTCAGTCTGAAACATCAAAATCAGTTTCAGGAACTTGTTTTTAAAAATGTAAAAGGCTACGGAGAATACCCCGGAATCCAAAAAGACCGCTTCATAAATTTTAATCAGCATTCTGTAAAGATTTCCGAAGATTAATCAATGGATCTTATTGTCTGGTTTATTCTCTGTACTCTTTTTTCATCCGGTCTAATTATTTTTCATCACTGGATGGAACTATTCAGCAGCAGCGATTCCATTTCAAAAGAGGAGTTGACAGGAATCCCGGAAATTTTCCGCCGTAAAATCAATGCGATTCCGGATCCCGCACTGTTTTTTACAGGTTATGGTATCGGGATCTTTCTCTCCTGGCTTCTTGTCTTATTCGGAGGGATGGTTTCTCCTGATCTGACTGTTGCTTCTGATTACGGTGAGAATACCCCGGCCAATTATTTTTTTCAGTCCTTTCTTTTCCCCATCCTGCTTGCAATTTTATGGCCTGCTTTTATCGATTTACTTCCTGAAGGCTCAAAAGAAAAACTTTCAAGCGCCGGAAACGGGCTTTTTTATGGTTCTGCCGTATCGCTTGCAGCTCTGAATTTCAGCATCTGGGGAGTTTTTCACCAAACAAGATTTTTATTTATTTTTCTGAATGCAGCTGTTCTTCTGATCTTTGCTCTTTACAAATTAAATGATCACTTTAACCAAAAGCACCGCCCTGAAAGCGAAGAAAATCCATTTCAGGAAGATTTTACAGAAGACAGCCAGGATTTTTTATCCGATGAAGATCTCGAACTTTAATCGTAATTTTTTCCATTTACTTTAAAAGAATCAATCCGGTTCAAAACAGCATAACTTATTGCCTTCTGATTCCAGAAAATATTCGGAAACATCAATTTCATCCTTTTTGAGCCGATTAAAAATAAACAACAACCCTTCGAAAATGTGATTTTCATAAAAACAAACAGTCATTAATATTTCCATTTTGACCGAAATAAAAAAGGAATCCAAATAAGGGCATCTTCCATGAAATCAAGCCGTAAGTTTCATCTCTTCACCATTTTGATTGTTGTTTTTCTCTCCAACAATGTCTCAGCACAGGTGGAAGAATCTGATTTTTCAGATAGCTTTAAAGACATGGAAGAATTTCTGAACGATGAGAATATGGTCGCCCAGAACACAACAGCAGCCCCTGAGGAGAATCCGCAGGGTTCTTCCAATCTTTCAGGATTTGCCGAATCTCCCTGGATGTCCGAATACAGCCAGGTCAGAGAAACCATGCGGAATCTTGCAACTTCTGAAACGGCATCAGAAAAAGTTGAAATCATTGCAGCAGAAAAAAATAAATACATCCTTGTAAAGCGAAACGGCGTAACCTACCGCTATAATTTTTATCAGACTCCAATCAATGTACAGCGTCTTGCCAATCATGAACTTTCAGAAGAAGAATTTTCATCCCAGGAAGGCCTCCTCTATCAGGTAAAAATCATCATCCCATTTATTGATTCCGCTTCCATTAAAAGCAAAATTGTAGCCCGCTATGGACAGAACAGCCAGAGTACCGTAAATGAAAAAACATTCCAGGGAGCTGATATCTGGGAACTTCAGGGCGGATATCTTTTTCAATGGTATGAAGCTTATAAAAAAAAGGCTTATACGCGAACGATTGATCTTGTCAGCAGTGAAATGGCAGAACGGATCATGAAAGAATACGAAGACTTTTTTGATTCTGCTGAAAAACAAGTTCTTCAAAAATTGATCGTCAGATAATCCGGCTGAATACAGGCTGCAGTCAAAGAAAATATTAAATGATGCGATTTATTTTCTTTTGAGGAAAAGCGCTCCCAGAGGCGGTACATTTAACGAAATGGAATGCGTAAATCCATGCATGGGTTCGTCATCCACAGACAGATCGCCTGGATTGCAGACGCCGCTTCCACCGTAAATTCCGCAGTCTGA